>JAGHBC010000083.1 GCA_021161185.1 Fidelibacterota bacterium | reverse complement strand
GCCAAATATACCCCCGACCAAACGAAAAAGTTATATTAAGGAGAATGATAATATGTAGTAGGCAGCATCTTTTCATTGTCAAGGGATCAATATTTCAGGGCGAAATATACAAAGATCTGACCTAATCTTACAATTCATTTATGGTGATTATTGCTGTTTTATTTCTTTTGTGGTTTATTACTGTAGATAACGGTTTTATTTCTACCCGTGCGTTTAGCTTGATACAGGGCGTCGTCGGCTGCACTAACCAGATCATTACCGGACGACATGGTTTTAGGATCAAATTCCGCAACTCCGAGGGAAACTGTCACTTTAGTCCGAACATCGTCTTTTTCTACGACATTGCCGGAGATAAGCAGGCGCAGCTTCTCAGATACTTTGTGGGCATGTTGAAGATCTGCTTCGGGAAGCAAAACAACAAATTCTTCGCCGCCGTAACGCGCAAAGATATCATGGGCGCGTAAGTGCTTTGATAATGTCTGCCCAATCATTCGCAGGACTTCATCGCCATATAAATGACCATAGGTATCATTTACCTGCTTAAAGAGATCGATGTCGAATATTATGCAGCTGAGTAGGGATTTGCAGCGGACGGCTCGCGAATATTCCCGGGCCAGTTTTATATCAAAATTCCGCCGGTTGCTTATTCCCGTTAAAGAGTCTGTTGTCGATAAAGACTCCAAAAGAGAATTAGCCTCTTCCAGTGCCTGGGTGCGTTTTTTTACCCGTGAATCAAGAAGTGCATTAAAGTGTTCTAATTCGGTGTGGGCGGCTTTCAATTCTTCGATGGAAATTTTCAAGTGGTGCTCCCGGGATTCAAATTGGCGGCAGATATTTTCTAATATGGCAGCCAACCGTCGAATTGCGGGCGGGTTGCCAACCCGCATAAATTTCTCGAAATTGGTGTTGTTATATTCGCCACAGGCAATATTTTCGACGGCATCGATGAATTCTTCAAAGATACCCGAATCAAATTCTTCCATAATTTAATTATCTCGCTTTTCTTTTGTGTTTATTGACAAGAGGCACAAAACGAACGGGCAGGATTTTTTCTTTATAAATTTGTCTTTTCTTCTTTGTTACAATGACCAAGTTTTGGGTCCAGTGCTGATGTCCAAGGGGAATTATCATCAGACCGTTGTCGGCGAGCTGGCGAATCAGAGGTGGGGGGATATCCTTACTGGCGGCAGTCACAATGATGCGATCGTAGGGCGCATACTCTTTCCATCCCTGACGACCATTATCATGTTTGAAATAGACATTTCTAAAATTTAATCCAGATATGGTTTTTTGAGCGTTATCAAGCAAAGGTTTTATAATCTCCACTGTATAGACCTCTTTGGCAATCCGGGAAATGACTGCAGCCTGGTAGCCGGAGCCCGTTCCGATTTCCAGTACTCGTAAGGATTTATTTAGCCGGAGCATCTGAGACATGAATGCCACAACATAAGGCTGTGAGATGGTTTGACCATTACCAATGGCCAACGGTTGGTCGGTATAAGCAAGATGGCGTTGTTGGGGGGGGACAAATTTTTCCCGTGGTATCGCCGCCATAGCCCTGAGGACTTTTGGGTCAACAATGTCTCTTGAGGCAATTTGCTCCGCTACCATTTCTTGCGCATTTTGTGGATAGGTATTTATCAAGGTAACATTATCGGATGATTTATTGTTTTGAAAATGATTCAAGTAAGCGGGTTATATCTTCGATGGTTTCGATATCAATGTCCTTTAAATGTTCCAGGTGAATGGTTTTGAAGGTTGAATGAATTGCTATGCCGTCGATATAATCAGAAAGCCGGATTGGAATATGAGCGGTTTTTAATACTAAACAGTGAAAAAAGTATTCGGGGTCATCGCGATCTAATTGGGACAGAGTAACACTAGTTTTTTGTAATTGAGATCTTTTTTTCTCAATTAAGTTCAGGTCGTTGGGCGGTAAGAGATGGCGGTATTTACGCTTTAAATGGTCTTTTAACCAACGCGAACCCTCGGACCAGATATGCATAAAGTAATTCTGATAAACCGTTGCGCCGATTTCCAGATTTAAATAGTCGCTTAGATTGGACATAAATTGCTGTTTATGGCTGTCCCACAGATGAAAATATTGCCGGAACAGAAAATACCCGAAGGAGGTCTTGATGCTGTTAGTTTTATTAAAGAATGAGCGGACGTCGTATTTCAACCGGTTGAGATGATTGCGAATGTTTATGGGAAAAAGGTGCAATGCTGGCGAGCCGGTATCGGTTTTTACCGCTAAATATTTCCGTGGAATCTGGATTTCATGCGGTGAAATAGAATAGGATTTATCGATGCCGATAAAATTAATTTCGAGAAATGCGCCAAAATCCGAGAGTTTAATAAAGTTTTTTAAAGCGTTATCATATTCCGGTAGAGTCGTTATAGAAGGCAGATCGTGATTGGAAAACAATTCAGGGAAGAGAACGGTCTGGTTTGGGTTAAAGCTTCTAATCATAATTAGCGCCTCATTAATTTTATATCACGGTATCGTCTTGTATAATTGTGTTTTTAGGAATTACGACAATACCATCCCGGATATAGAATAGTGTGCCGTCAAAATTGTTTTTTTTGTTGACATTCATGATTTTTACGTTGTTCCCGATTCGGGCGTTTTTATCAATAATGGCATTACGGATAATACAATTTTCACCAATTCCGACAGAAAGAGTGTTTTTAACGATGTTTGAATCGTAGTAATCGGCTCCCATAATGACGCAATTTTCGATTTCGGTGTTTTGTGAAATCAAAGTACGTATCCCGATGACGGCATTTTTTATCGTGCTCTTTTCAATGAAGCAGCCGTCCGCCAGAAGGGTGTGTTTCATGTGACAATTATCTATCCGGGAGCCCGAAAGGGATCTGGCCCGCGTATATATTGGAAATTTAGTGTCATAGAGAGTAAAAGGCGGTTTTAGCGAAGTGAGTTCGAGGTTGGCGTGAAAAAACGCAGCTATGGTTCCAATATCGCGCCAGTAACCCTGGAATTGGTGGGTGATTATACGCAGTTTGCCAATAGATTCGGGGATAATATGCTTCCCGAAATCAGCGCTTGTATTTTCATTTAGAATGTTGATAAGCGTTTGTGTGGTAAAAATATAGATGCCCATAGAGGCTAAAAAAGGTGTTTCTGGGGGAAGCCCGGGGCTTTTGATGGATTCGAGGAGCGCTCCCGAGGGTTTCTCCATAAAATTTTTAACTTGGTTTAACTCATCGATTTGGAGTATCCCGAATTCCGACGCCTCTTTACGCGCTACCGGTTTAACGGATATGCTTATATCGGCGTTACTTTGAATGTGGGTATTCAAAAATTCATTATAGTTCATGCGGTAGAGATGATCGCCGCTGAGGATAATCGTATATTTGGCGTTAGTCTCTTTAATATAAGAAAGATTTTGACGAACCGCGTCGGCTGTGCCCTGATACCAGTCCATGTTTTCGAGGGTTTGCTGGGCTGCCAGGATATCCACAAAACCCTCACAAAAACGCCCCAGCCGATAGGTACTGTAGATATGGCGGTGCAGTGATTCGGTATTGAATTGGGTTAAAACAAAGATCTTGTCGAACCCGCTGTTTAAACAATTGCTGATTGGAACATCGATAATCCGAAATTTGCCGCCAAAGGGGACTGCCGGCTTAGCCCGGTATTTGGTTAGGGGAAAAAGACGCGAGCCTTTACCGCCACCGAGAATAACTGCCAATACATCGTTGTTTTTCATAATTACGCCAATAATTTATAATGTGTTACGGTTAGAAAAAAGCCTAAAAAGAACCCCACCAACACCTGCATAGGAGTATGAGCATTTAGTTTTACACGGGAATAAAGCATAAAAAATACGGAGGGTATAAACCAGTAGAACTGTAAGGAAATGGCCTGTCCAAGCGCAGCGATTGGTCCCCCCAGAGCCATGCCGTGGATGCTGATCTTCCAATATTTTGTGATCAGGGTGGCAACGATTGTGTTAAACACGTAAGCCCACATTAAAATTATTAAGGATTTCGGTCCCCGCAACAACCAGATCACAATCAGGGCGAGGGAATAATTGATAATACTGACAACAAATGGAGAAATCCGTTTTTCTCTTTCTGGAATATCCAGACCGGAGGTATGTCCCCGGCGCTTCATTAAATAGACGTGGATCAACGGCAAAAAAACCGCCGCTATGGAAGCCACGGAAAAAATAATAATACGATTTAGTGTTGGAAGATCGCTATTTTGCAGCAGCAGAAAAAAGGTAACCGGCGCAACAATAAAAGGGTGTAATACTGTTGAAATGAAACGGGCAAAAATCATCGGCTCCACCGTTCTTTTTGGGTATGTTTAAAATTATTTGAAATTAAAATGTTGGCTATCATCATTATGTAACGATAATAACCCCTTTTTTAATGGTTTTCAACAATAAAGTGGGATTTATTTGAAAATCTGGGTAAATAAAAACCGCGCTTGCGTGGGGTTATTTTGAAAAGCTTGTAAAACTTGTAGCGCCACGGGGAATTGAACCCCGGTTACAGGAATGAAAATCCTGTGTCCTAACCACTAGACGATAGCGCCATGAAAGATCGGGTGAGTGACGGGACTTGAACCCGCGGCCAACAGGGCCACAACCTGTCGCTCTACCACCTGAGCTACACCCACCATAGTTAAATTCCCTGAGGAAAATGTTTTAAAAGCTGGACCCCTTGTGGGCTTTTAAACTCACTCTTAAAAAGCCTTGAAATGTAAATGTTATTTTATCAAAAAGTCAAATAATTTCTTCGTTTTCAGGAGAAAGAAATTTAAGAAAACTCCGAATATTTTAAAAGTATAGCGGACATAGATTTTGCGGTCTATTTTGCCGTGAAAATAAGCCTCCCTTCTATCTTACTGTCGATTATTTTCTGTTTTTTAACGGCGAGCAGGAGGATGTCGCGGCCGATAACGCCGGTGTCTTCGACAAGGACATCTTTTTCCGACAAGCCAAAGAAACGCTTGATATGACCCAGAATATAATTGTTGGTCGCGATAGTATAGATTTTGTCAGGTATAATTGGATTGCCGTTCACGGTCGCTTCAATCAGGGTGTTATTTTTAGTGTTGTAAGACCGGGTTAATCCGGAGGTTTGGAGTAAGTCTCGTGGATTTTTGATGCGCCAATCCAGAATATTTAATAGTTGGGTACCGGTCACCCTAACAATCACGATGGTATTATCAAAAGGCGAAATTTCCCAGATGTCCCGCATGGTAATCGGACCGGCGGCTAAACCTTTACGTATTCCACCGCTGTTTTGAAAGGCGATGTCGGTCTGAAAATAGGCGCGGGTCGCATCGGCAATCCAGTTCCCGATATTCGATTCGCCCCGGCTGTTACAAATCCAGGGACTTTTCAATTTGCCGATAACTTTGTTCATTTCTCCCGCGATCATAGATTCAAGTGAATCAACCACACGGCCGACAGCCGGCGATGGTGTAACGGCGCCAACAACTGTTTCGATTAAATTGTACCGATAATCCGTAATGGATTTGCTTTGCGGATTGACGGTCGCATTCAAGTGTCCCAGAAATTGACCACGGGCGCCCGCCTGGCAAACCAAAATATTATTGACCTTGACCGGTTGATAGAGCCGCGTGTGAGAATGTCCCCCGAAAATAGCATCAACTTCTTGCAGCTTCGTTGCCAAAATGCTGTCTTCCTGAAAGCCGTTATGGCTAAGCACCACGATGAGATCTGTTTTGTCCTGAATTTCTTCGACATATTTCATGATACTTTCCGCCGGGTTAAGAGTTGCCAGACCTTTCATGTTGTCCGGCAGTACCGTCGATTTTAAATCTTCTAAAATCAGCCCGATCACACCAATACGCGCTCCGTTTGATTTGATAATTTTATAGGGTTTGACGAGCAATGACATTTTGGTTGAGTCGTACAAATTACAGGAAATTATGTCAAAATCGGCGGCTTGAATGGATTTCTTTAAGTTTTCAATTCCGTAATCGAATTCGTGATTCCCGATTGTAAAAGCCGACGGCTTTATCTGATTTAATATCAGAATTTGGGACATACCTTTGGTTAAAGCAGATATTGGAGATCCCTGAAAGTCATCACCGGCGTTAAGAACGAGGGCGCCGGGATAAATTGTTTTTAATGAATCAATATAGCCCGCCAGTGTCGCATAACCGCCGATATCCATACCTTTCGTGCGTCCCCAGTTTGATTTATATGGAATGTTGGCGCTGTGAAAATCATTCCAGTGCAGGAAATTGACGACAATCGGTTTTTGAACAGTGTCTGCTTTTGATGGTATGGTAGCCGGGGATTGAACCGTTGCACATTTTATGCTAAAAATCAGCAGAGTTGATAGTAGCGGGAGTTGAATATTGCGCAATTTGATCATATAATCTCCGGGTTATGATATGCACATTAACATTAGAAAGTAATTTCCGTATTAAAAGAAGGAAAATCAAGAAATTTGATGGTTGCTTTCTCCGGGATCATTTGGGAAAATAGAAACGTAGATGTAAATTACATTAGTAGAAATTACTTGCTCGCAAAGTTTGTTATGGTTGTCTTTTACGCTAAAATCGTCTTACTGTTGATTCTATTGCTGTTATCCGGTTTTTTTTCGGGTTCGGAAACAGCCCTGTTTTCCCTGTCCCGGGTTCAGGTTGAGAAATTATCCTTGTCAAAGGGGCACAAAGGGCGCCTGGTGGAGAAATTACTAGAGCGTCCCCGCCGTCTGATCATTTCCATTTTACTGGGCAATGAATTTGTCAATATATCCATCTCTTCTATATCAGCGGTCCTGGTCATCCAATTCTTTGGAGAAGATGTTCCCTGGGTAAATGTCGTTATTGTCTTGCCGGTTTTACTGTTGTTGGGGGAATTGACGCCAAAAACAATCGCCATCAAGAAAAATGAAAAGTTTTCTGTAATTGTTGCGGGATTATTATATCGCTTTTCAAGGATCATTGCGCCGGTCCGTTGGTTTATGCTTGTTATTTCAGATCGTATTACAGCATTATTTGTCGATGAATCGTCGCGTACCGGTAGTATTTTAACCGAAGACGTCATTAAGACAATTGTTGAAGAGGGTGAAAAAGAGGGTATTATTGATTCGTTGGAAAAAGAATATATTTATAAAATATTTGATTTTGGCGACATTAGCCTGAAAGATGTCATGACTCCTCGTGTGAATATGTTTTATCTGCCCGATGATATGCCCCTGAGAGAAATGATTTCGGCAATCAAAGAAAAACATTTTTCCAAAGTGCCGGTTTATCATGAAAACAGAGACAATATCATCGGAATCTTATTTGCTACCGATCTCGTGGGGTTAACGGATGAAGAAATAGCCCGATCCGATGAAACACTGCGCAGAATTCTGCGCAAACCCTATTTTGTGCCGGTCAGTAAGCGGGCGGATATGCTTTTTCAAACGATGCAGCGGCGCAAGATTTCTGTCGCCATTGTACTGGATGAGTACGGCGGTGTTCAGGGGCTGGTCAGTATGGAGGATTTACTAGAGGTGATTTTTGGTGAGATCACCGATGAATTTGAAGACGATACTAACCAGCACGAAAAGCTCAACGAGCGGTTGTTTCGGATTAACGCCAACATGTCTCTCGAGGAATTTAACGAATTGTTAGGATCAGAGTTGTATTCGGAAGATGTTGAAACAGTCGGTGGGTTTATTTTTACCCTGTTTGGTGAACTGCCCAAAGTCAGGGACACAATCGAATATCAGGGGCTGCATTTCACGGTGGAAAAAATCAGTAATAACCGGATTGACTCTCTTATGGTAAGAAAGAAATAATGTCTGTCTTTATTTCCATCTTAATCATTGTGCTGTGTGTGCTTGGAGAGGCTTTTTTCTCCGGGTCGGAGATTGCAATTGTGTCCGTTGACCGCCTCCATGTCCGCCATATGGCAAAAACCGGGCACCGTTCTTATCGGCGGGTTCTGGAAATGTTAAACAACCCGGAGTGGATCCTGGGAACAACACTGCTTGGCACAAATCTGTGTACTGTTTTCAGCACCACTTTGGCAGCCTCACAATTTTACCTATGGCTGGGAGAAATCGGGATTCTAATCTCCATTGTGGTAATGTCATTTATCAATCTGGTTTTAGCCGAGATTGTGCCCAAAAGTATTTTTCAGCAACTTAGCAACCAAATTACGCCTCGGATAATTTTTGCCTTACGCCTGTTTATGGTAATCTTTTTTCCCTTGATTTGGGTGTTTTCAAAGCTTGCCGGATTATTGGCGGTCATATTCGGCGGGGTCAAATTGAATGAAGAGCATCGGTTTGTCAGCAAAGAAGAGCTTAAGTTGCTGATGAATATGAAGCACGATAAGGGAGATGTGAAACCGGCTGAACGCAAGATGATCAACCGGCTGTTGCATTTTACGGAGACCGAAGCCAGCGGGATCATGGTGCCTCTGATCGATGTCGCGGCTTTAAGCGAAAAAGCCACTATCAGCGAAGCACTCGAGGTCTTTGTCCGAACGAAACACCGTCGCCTGCCAATTTATCGGGACAGGATCGATAAAATTACCGGAATATTAAACAGCTTTGATATACTGGGTGAAAATCCCGGTAAAAGCATAAAACCCTTTGTCCGGGCGGCTTACTATATTCCGCCGGGTATAGGTGCCGCCGATCTGTTGGAAAGATTGCAGAATAATGCCAAGAGTATGGCTATCGTTGTGGACGAATTCGGTGGTGCCGAGGGAATTGTTACCGTTGAAGATATTCTCGAAGAGGTTGTCGGTAATATTGATGATGAATACGATGAAATTGAGCGGATGTATACGATTCGGGAAGATGGAAAAATTATTATAAACGGCAGAATGCCGGTCGATGATTTTAATGACCGCTTCAGCCTGAAAATTCCCGAAGGGGATTATGAAACAGTGGGGGGATTTGTGATTAATACTATGAAACGAATTCCGAAAAATGGTGAAAAAGTTCGTTTGCCCGATATGGATTTGGTAATCAGCAAAGCCACTAACCGCACAATCTTGGAAATCACAATTCAGCCGGTGGCTCCGCCGGGTGATCCCATGTAGAATACAGGTACCTACCAATAAAATAAAACATTGTGCCGGTAATTAATCCGGCTATGGCGTCAACGGCGTAATGATAGCTACAATAGACTGTTGCAATGATAATTCCGATGGCCCATAATAGAATCAGCCGGCGTTTGGTTTTAAATTCATTAAAACTATAAAGAAATATAATGACGCTTGTAGTCACATGGGTACCGGGGAAAGCGCCGCCGCCCTGAAATCCGAATAAGAGATTTTCCCAGTGTTGCAAAACCGGATCAAAGGTCTCGTTAAAAATCAGATTGTCAAAAAATGTGCTTTGGGTGTAGTAGAACATAAAAATCATATCGGCAGCCAGGTGTGTATCCAGTAATGCACCCTCCCTAAATCCCGGTTTTCGTAATAAATAAGATATAACAAAAGGGCAATAGTTGTAAGGTTGAGAGTTAAAAACAACAGTGGTTCAGCAAGAGTTTGATAAAAAACGAGTGAAATAACAGCCATGAGTAAACCATAGAATAAGACAAAATAATCAACCGGGAAAATTCCCTGTTTGAGACGATGTTGAAAGCGTAAAATGGTTTTCATAGCCATTTATGTTTCTTATACCACAAAGCTGTCATTGAAAAGCCTTTTTCTATATTATATTTAGGTGTATATCCTAAAGTCGCTCTGGCTTTTTCCGAGGAAAAGAGCCAATATTGCGCTGCAATCTCTCGATATTTATCGGAATTGAACATGGCGCTGCGGCCGGAGATTTTTGAAAGAGTACCGTTGAAGAGAGCCAAGATTTTTAGAATGAGCAGAGGAATATATACCGGAATCGTCCATGTTTTAAGAGCTTCGGCAGCGTGATTGACGACGGCATTTTCTGAATAGCCGCTGTTTTGACCGTCGTTTATATTAAATATTTCTCCGGATTTGATGTCCTCTTTAAGAACAGATAGAACGATCTGTACTAAATCCTCAACATGGATTATATCAATATATTTTGGTTTGAAACCGATTCTGGGATTTATGTGAAATTTTGCCATTTTGAAAAAAGCCAATGACTCCCGGTCGCCGGGTCCGTAAACAACGGAGGGGCGCAGAATGACACAACGCAACTGTTTGTTATATTCCTGCACAATTTGCTCCGCTTGAAATTTGCTCCGACCGTAAGCCGAAACAGGGTGTGATTTGGATTCTTCGGTCAACGGCTTCGGTGTTGGCGCCGGTCCCAAAGCAGCCTGAGAGCTGAAATAGATAAAACGAGCGTATGGATTTCCGGCTTGGACCAATGCTTCGAGAATGTTGCGGGTGCCGTCGACATTTATTGAAAAAAACATTTTGGCGTCGGAAGCCTTAATTGCTCCGCCCAAATGGACAACGGCGTCAACCCCGCCGCATGCCTCAACGAGTGATTGTTTATCAAGCAAATCTCCGAGAACCCAGTGGACGGAATCACTAAAATTGTCTGGTCGGTGACTGGTGCTTCTTGCCAGGCAACTGACGGTATAACCTTTTTGGAGAAGCGCGGGAACAAGCTGCCTCCCGATGAAACCGGTAGCGCCGGTGACCAAAATGTTCAGTGACCGTTCATTTTTGGAGCTGTTTATCTGTAGTGCAGTCATGAAATAATTTCAATTTTTTTATTTATGGCGTTCTGTACCGGAGCAATCAGTAGAATACCGAGATTGGCAAATAAAATTGTATAAATCAGGAAAATTTCCGGTTTATAGAGAATAGCCGAGACAATTAAAACAAGGGCGTGGGTTGACAAATCGACGGGCGACCATAAAAGCAGTAAATGTTTATTGGCCTGATAATACTGTTGCGCCTTGTATTTGCGCGGTTTTCCGGAAAATTTCTTTTGTATCCTGCAATAACCCAGGTAGATGGTAATTAGTTTTTGCGCGATCGGGCGGGTGTTTTGCCGCTTCAATTTTTCCAGCTCGGTCGTGAATTCAGCAATTTCATCATCGAGAGTATTAAATGTACCAAGCGCATGTAGTAAAAAATGACCGCGGTAATAGTCAACCAAGATGCTGTGAAACGCCATTGAAATCGCTGCCAGAGCCGCAGCCAACCAGACTGGTATGGGCAGGGACAGGTCCATGCGAGTCACACCGATTCCGAGACCGAGGAAGATTGCTATTCCGTTAACATAATCAATAAGACCGTCAATAATTCGACCGGTTGGAGTCCCGTTTTTTTTAAATCGAGCCAGCATGCCGTCGGTACAATCCAGCAAATGGGTAATTCCGTAAAATATTCCGGCAAATAGAAAACTTTGGGGAGTACCCAGGGAAAGACAGACGCCGCACAAGATTCCGGTTGTCATTGCAGAAACAGAGACTTGGTTTGGTGTGATTGGGAAGAGATAGAGAATTTTCATAAGGAGAAATCCAAGTGGTCTGAAGAGAATCAGATCCGAGATACCTTCAACGGGTAATGGCTTCAGGGCTGATATGTATTCACGAAATAACTTCTTCATAAATCTCTTACACTTCCTTTTCAAAAAGACGATAGGTTTTGCTGATATGCGTGCCGTAGATTTTTTCCAAAGCCCGCCGCATGGGTAGATTGTTTTCCAATATCCAGGACATCTCACCCTTATTAAACCCATGTCTTAAACCGTTTTTGAATGTTTCATAATAGAAAACAACATCGATTCCTTTGTAGCGGTGTTCTTTTAATACACCCATAATAATGGTTCGGGTGCCAGTGATTTTACGGTTATACCAGAGCAGTTTAAATATTCCGAAGGGAAACAGACGACCGTTTCGCAATTTTATTAAGGCTTCATTGACGTCCGGTATAGTAAGGGATACCCCAACCGGATTTCCATCGATCTCGGCAATCAGAGCCATGTCGGGAACGACGACTTGTTTTAAGCTATTCTTGAATTCATCTATCTCTTTGTCGGTCAGCGGTACGGCACCCCAATTTTCCGCCCAGGCGGCATTGTAGACCAGCTTAACGCGTTGAACCTCTTCATCAAGTTTTTTCATGTTGATCTCGCGAACAGTGAAATCGGCATTTTCCCGTATTTTTTCTACCGCACGAGCCAACCGATTTGGTATATCGTTTACATCTCTGACTGAATAGGCGTAGAGATCCATCTTTTTCTTAAATCCGGCGGACTCGATGAGGTCAATATAATAGGGTGGATTATATGGCATTTCTATGACCGGTGGCTGATCAAATGCATCGATAAGTAAACCGATAGTTTCATTCTGTGAATAATTTTCAGGACCGCGAATATATTTCAAGCCCTGTTTTTTGAGCCAGGCGGCGGCTTTTTTGAACAGAGCGTGGGTAATTTCCCGGTCATTTAGGGCTTCGAAAAAACCGAAAAATCCAACACCGTCATTATAAACTTTTAAATGATTATTGTTTTTAATGGCGGCGATTCGCCCGGCGATTTCACCGTTTCTTTTGGCAAGAAAAAATTCTGCGTCAGAGTGTTCAAAAAACGGGTAGTGCCGCTTGCTTAACATCTTTTTCTGTTCTGAGAGCAGGGGCGGAACCCAGTTGGGGTACCCGGAATAGATTTTCCATGGGAATTTGACAAATTGCTTCATTTCGCTTTTGGTGTGTACCGGGGTGATTTCAATTGACATAAAACCTCCAATTTTATAGAACTTTGAAATATACCAATATTATTGAATAAGAAAAAACCTCCACCGGGGAAATTAAGACTTACAATTTGGGGGGCAGGTTATTTTTCTTTAAGTTTCGCTACTTTTTGATAATGAAGAAAACATTTTTGGAGTTAAAATGCAGGTTGGAATAATCGGATTGCCTTTTTCGGGTAAATCCACTCTTTTTACCACGTTGTTGAGCCAGAAATCAGCGAGCGGTGAATTTCGTTCAAAACATCAGGCTGAAAGGGGGGTTATTAAAGTTCAGGACAATCGTCTTGATAAATTAACGGAGATATTCAATCCCAAGAGCAAGGTAAATGCAACGGTTGAATACATTAAAGTCCCCGGCTTCGACAGCAACAGCGAGAGTGGCATGTCCGCTCAATTTTTAGCAAACGTGAAAGCTGTCGATGAAATTCTTTTGGTTGTGCGCGCTTTTGAAAATAAGTTTTATCCTCACCCTCTCGATCGGGTTGATCCAAAGGCGGACATTCAACATGTGACGTCGGAGTTGTTGTTGTCGGACATTGTCATCATTGAGAGTCGGCTCGAAAAGCTGGAGAAGCAGATTAAGAAAATCAAAAATGAGAATGATATTAAGGAAAAAAACCTTCTTGAAAAATGTAAAATTCTTTTAGAACGGGATACACCTTTGCGGGACGTGAGTTTTTCAAAGGAAGAAGCAAAATTACTGAGAGGGTTTCAGTTTCTGACGGCAAAACCAATGTTAATTGTCCTGAACATCGCAGAAAAAGACCTGAAGAATGCGGAAAGTTATGTGCAACAGTATGAATATTCGGGTTCCGGGAATGTCAGCGTTGTACCTCTCTGTCTGAAAGTGGAGCAAGAGATTTCCGAGCTCGATCCCGAGGATCGGGAAATGTTTATGGAGGAATTGGGCATTCAGGAGCCCGCTCTTTTTCGTCTCGTGCACCGGTCGTATGAGCAACTTGGGTTAATGAGTTTTTTTACAGTTGGTGAAGACGAATGCCGGTCATGGACCATCCGAAAAGGCACGAATGCTCAAAAAGCTGCCGGAGCCATTCATTCCGATCTTGAGCGGGGATTTATCCGGGCGGAAGTCGTTTCTTATGCCGATCTTGTTCAACATGGCAGTCTGCCGGCTTGCCGGGCAAAGGGTCTGGTTCGGTTGGAAGGCAAGGATTATATCGTTCAAGACGGCGATATCATGGAAATTCGCTTTAATGTATGAAGGGGCCCAATCTCTTAAAAGTTGATAAAGAAATAACAACCCGCTGCTACTTACGGTCGGTTTTGTTGGTTTCGACTTTTTGTGAATCGATAATTTTTATTCCCATAGGATCCTGTGCATCCAAATGAATGTCCAGCTGGGGAAAGGCAATAACAATACCGGCATCCCGGAACAGCTCGTCAACGCGAAACCGGACATCGCTTTCCACAATCAGCGGATTGATTTCTTCGGAAAGTTGAATCCAAAAATAGGTTTTAAACATTAGTGCGCTGTCGCCGAAATCAGTGAAAAGCACGATTGGCTCCGGCTGATTTTCGATTGCGGGGTGGTCTTTAACGGCTTTTAAAATCAGATCATGCACTTTCCATACCGGTGAACCGTAAGCGACGCCGACATTAATCTCTCGGCGCAGGAAGTTGTCCACCAGCGACCAGTTGACGACGGTATTTTCGAGCAGTTTGCTATTTGGCATTACCAGTCGGTAATTTTCAAAAGTGCGGATACGGGTTGACCGACCGCCAATATGTTCTACTGTTCCCCGGTGGTTTTCTATTTCGACGATATCACCGACTTTTAATGGTCGCTCCATCATTAACACCAGCCCGCTCAGAAAATTATTGACCAGGTGCTGGCTGCCGAGACCGAAGCCGATGGCGAAACCTCCGCCAATAACTGTGAAAGCGGTGAGAGGAATTCCCACAACGCTAAGCACAAAAAGCAGCACAAATACGAACAGAATATATTTAAAAATGGTCTCAAGGGATTTTTTTACTGAAATATCTTCCTGGAAACGCCGGGGAATCAGCATTACAATCTGACGGGATAGATAGTTAGTCAGTCCCAGTCCCAGGATTAACAGGATAAAGCCGATAATAATATTGCCCAGCTTAATGTCGCTACCCTTGATGGAAAAAATAGTCAATCGCCAGGTCTTAACAAAAGCGCTTGATGAAAATCCCATGAGGAGCAAAGCCGCCAACACCAGCGCCACGGATAAGAATGTGCCGATAGTAGATTCAAGCCAGGTGCGGGTTTTTTTATCTTTGATAAACCGAACGATAAAAAGAAGGTTGATTTTTACTGCGAGGTAGCGGGCTATGCGCCTCCCCAGTAAAATAATTAGCGTTGCCAGGAGAAATTTGCCAAGGCGTATATCCAGGATTTTATTCTGAATAAGCGGATAACTCCACATTATGGCAATGAAATTGTAAAGTTCTTTAATAAAAGGGTAAAATCGGTCAATCATTTTTGATATCCCTTGAAATACTGTTTGTAATCTATCAGGAATACCATGAAAATACAACCTTATCCTTGTCGCTTTCGCGGGAACACGCAAAAAATTATGGAAATTTATTCACCCGGGGGTTGTTTATAAGAATATTCTCTGTTATTTTTCCGATATGAAAATATTGGTTATTCACGGTCCCAATATGCCTCTTTTAGGAAAAGTCTCGGCGAACACGGGGACACGGTTAACAATTGATAAAATCAACAGGTCCCTGCGAAAAGCCGCAACAGAGCTGAACATAGATTTGAAAATCTTGCAGTTTTACGACGAAGAACATATAATGAAAACAATCAGCCGTAGCCGGAAAGAGATTGCCGGTATCTTGATTAATCCCGGACCCCTGGCCAGAACGGCTTATGGAATCAGGGAATTGCTGGCGATTCTCCAGATACCCACCGCTGAAGTTCACCTGAGCGAATTTCCTTTTTCAAAAGAAAACTACGATCAATCCGTGCTGACGGATGTTGTAAAATTCCGGTACTGCCTGCCCGGCACGGGGCCCTATCTTAAGGGCTTGAAAGATCTTACAAGCTGTTTGTAATACGGCATAAAATGAAAAAATATTAACAACGGGGGACAACATGAAGAAATTATTTTCTGTCATGATGTTGGTTTTGTTTTTGTTCAATGGGTTATGGGCGTACACCGGCGAGGTAGTCAAAGAATTTGACACGCCCGGCAGCTGTCCGATGGGGCTCGCATTCGATGGGAAAAATCTGTGGCTGGCTGACCGCAAAGCAGACAAACTGTTTTACATCAACCCGAAAAACGGCAAAGTGCTAAGATCTATTGATTCACCCGCCTACTGGCCCATGGGTCTGTGCTGGGACGGTGAAGCGCTCTGGAATGCCGATTGGAAAGAGGGAAAAATTTTTAAAATTGATCCCCAAACGGGAATTATTCTCAAAACGGTTGAATCGCCCGAGCGAAGTCCCCGGGGGCTGGCGTGGGACGGTCAATATCTCTGGTGTGCCGATGACATTGCCGATAAAATAATCCAGTTCAGCCCCGATGACGGTACGACGATCAGGGAGTTTAAAGCGCCGGCAAAGGATCCAAGAGGGTTATGTTTTGACGGGAAGTATTTGTGGGTATCCGATCGAATCAAGGATGAAATTTATATGGTTGATCCCGAAAGCGGCTGTGTGGTTTTAATTACCGACGCTCCGGGTCCTTTTACCCGCGGTCTGGCTTTTGGCGGTGATAATATCTGGGCTGTCGATTATCAAAACGACAAAATTTATCAACTGAAATTGAAAGACGGACAAAAATTCGTCAGGACAAATGACCGCCGCGCAACAGTTACCATGACTCACCAGGTTAAAAATTTTGGTCCCGGAAAAATAAAAACACTCGATGTTCATCTCGCAATTCCTCAAAACAGGGACACCCAGGAAATTCACGGTGAAATACAGTACCAACCTGCGTATACTCGCATTGTAACTGATAAATGGGGACAGGAAACCGCTTTTTTTGCCACAAAAAATCTAAAACCGCAAACTATTCAGAATGTGGTATCCGTTGTGGATGCGACGATTTATGAAACACGCTATTTCATCTTTCCCGATGAGGTCGGTTCTTTAGATGAAATTCCAAAAGAGATTACGGCGCTTTATCTTGAGGATAATGAGAAATATCAGATCAACCATCCGGTGATCAGAGATGCCGTTACTAAATGTGTCGGCGACGAGCAAAGTCCGTATTGGATTGCCCGGAAAATTTTCAATTATCTTATCGAAAATTTGTATTATGAACGGGTTGGCGGCTGGAATACGGCGCCGACGGTTTTGGCGCGGGGCAACGGTTCCTGTTCCGAATATTCCTTTGTCTATATCGCTATGTGCCGGGCGGCGGGATTGCCGGCGCGCTATGTCGGCTCGGTGGTTGTGCGAGGTGACGATGCCAGCATGGATGATGTCTTTCATCGCTGGGCAGAGGTTTATCTGCCGAATTACGGCTGGATACCCGTGGATCCCAGCGGTGGCGATAATGATTTGCCCCGGGACCAGGCGAATTATTTTGGGCATCTGGCAAATCGGTTTCTGATTACCACAGAAAGCGGCGGCGGCTCCGAAACCATGGGCTGGACCTATAATTCCAACGAATTCTGGACATCGGAACCGCAGACAAAAGTGGAAATTGAGACTATTGCGGAGTGGGAACCGGTTAAGTAATTTCAAATTTCAAATTGCAGATGATTTCCCATTTTAGCGGCGATAGCCTCAATTACCGGTTTAATGTTGTAACCTCAGAACTCCTGACCTGATATTGAAAAAACAATGAATAATAGCAGTTGATTCGCAGATTTAATTGTCTTAATTTGCAACAAAACGAGCAGAAGAAGGATAATAAAATATGCAAATGCAACTAACGTTTTTCCCGTATAAAACTAAATTATTATTACCAAGTTGGGGCGTTTCCTTGGTAACAATATTCCCCGTGGCAAATATGTGCTTGCTTTGTAAATTAGCGACAGAATAATTTGCGATAGGTCAGGAGTTCTGATGTTACTATTGGTGCGAGAGGTGGAATAACTAAAAATAAAAAAATCCAATATAGAGATTATTACCATATTGGTATTCAAATGAGAAGAATGACAAAAACATTGGGCGAGTGGAAGATACAGTTTATATATGGACGGTTTCGTAAAAAGGGGAAAATATGTCATTCTTGAGCGAAGTGAAGAATCTTTATAATATTGTTCATAAAGGCATTAGAGATTCTTCGTTATCACTCAGAATGACACTTTCAGGACTTTTTACGAAATCATCATATACGGTGGCGGATTAGGATTATCTTTTGATGGTAAAGACGTTGCTCCTCGGGCAACAATATTTTCAGGAATGATTATTTTTGCCACAGCCGATTTTTCATATAAGCAGGGAAAAGGATTGAATACAGATATTGGAATACAAGGCGTTTTGCCTATGCCATTGAAAAAAATAGATTTTGGTAGTCCGGGAGGATAAAAACAAAATGCTTATCCATCCCCTTCACCTAACAGGGACCGCTGATTCACGATTAGAGGTTTTGGGAGTTTGGGAAGGATTTGTGAAAAATGAAAGATTTCATTCCCGTTCCTGGGTGGATCATATCAGTTGCAGAGCAAGAGCCCTGCAACCAGAAAAAACGTTAGTGCTATTTCAAATTAAGTGAAATTTTAAGTGCGCGGTCTATTTTTTTCATTATTTCTGGAGTAAAGCAACCCGGTTTTCCTATAATTCTTTGTTTATCAATTGTCCTTATTTGTCCGCAATCTATATAACTATCCTTTGTTAATCCCCCCTTCTCCACGATTAACATCAACTAAAACAGGGAGCCTCCCTTTAATTGATTCTCGTGCTGTTATTGTAGCAATAATTGTTAGAGGCGCGTATTTATTACCCACATTATTTTGGATTACTACACAAGGTCGAATCTTGTTTCTTTCAGCTCCTATTGTAGAATTAAGGTCTATCTCATAAACATCTCCACGTAAGATCATGTCTGCCATTATATTTTACTCCAAAGAATCTGCAAAACGCCACTCTTTTTGTGAATTTGAATAGTATTCATAATTAGCTTTATAACCTTCAGATAATTCCAGATCAATTTTTTCTTGTTCATTTTCGGCAATATATTTTTCAAGTGCTCTTCTAAGTAAATTGCTTATGCTAACGTTCATATCTCTAGCAATTTTTTCCGCTTTTACGTTTAAAGATTGGGAAATAGTGAAATTGATGCGTTTTGTTTTATCGTTTTTGCGATTACCAACGTACATTTTCTCCTCCATAAATACTTCTAATTATAATATATTCTTACGCTGTTTCATACAGCACTATATACGTAAACAAACTACACAACTAAATGTTTCGTGTCAAGTATCTTTTTACTTAAACTCATTGCTAACAAATCTTTTCACACCTGATCACGCCAACGGCATCTCTTTTGAGACGATGTGTTTTTAACGACCTGTTCGGGGTTTAGAGTTTTTCATTCTCGTTCCGGGGCTCCCCGCCGGCCTGTCGGCAATCTGGTCGGGCAGGTGCTCCGGGACGGATTATATCAACAGCAGACGAAGGTTGAAATTGAAACTATTGCTGAGTAGGAACCGGTCAAATAATTTCAAATTTCAAATTGCACCCCTGCTTCTCCCGGCGGCTGCCGGGCGGGATTCGCAGGACAGGCATCCCTTTGAGACGATGTGTTTTTAACGATCTGTTTCAGATTTAGGGTTAATGGACAAATCCTAATTATTTTTAATCAATCGCAATACTTTACGGGCTGTTTTAACGGCAATGCCTGCCATTTGATCCTGAAAAAGAGCCACGTCTTCCGGGGTTGGATTGGTTTTGCGCCAGCTTTTCAGCGCTCTTTGTGTTTTCCGAAAGATCTGCTTTTGTCCATGATCGAGAAGCGGCTGAATGCGTTTTAATCGTGACACATCGATTAATTTATCTTTAGGATATAAATAACGCCTGATCTCCTGAAATTTCAGATTCAACGGTGACCCCGAAACAGAATCCAGGACTGACGGTACCCGACCGGAATATACCCAAAGCGGAATGGAAATTGACGCTACCGGCTCACCCGGGGTACACCAGAACGTGGTAAACCGTGGGTCGCAGCCATCGAAGACGGCGCTGGATACTGTGCGATAACGGTTGACCGTATCCTGAGTTTTTCGCAAAGAAGTGGTTTTTGTGTTTGAGGGTAGCAGAGAATCCGGCAGGTGGACGTCCCGGGCAATATTGGAAATAATGTATTCACAGGACAACTGATTATGATCAATGGCTTTTTTAAACAGATTAGCGGCTCGACCATAGCGGATTTTTCCATAGCCTTCATCGGAGCGGGCGCTGTCGGCGAAGTTTGCCCTGATTAACCATGAATCTTGTGGCGTTTCCGGGTTGTAGCTGTTAAACCGAAAATATTCATGATTGCCGGTCTCAAAAAACACGGCGTTTCCGGAAGCGTCTATAACACCAAAATTGCTGGTGACTTTTCGCCCCGTTTCATTAGTCTCAATTAGCATGTTCTCAAAGTCATCAATGGTTTTGCAATTCAGCAGAGCCGTTTTCATCCAGACCCCTTCGTCGTCGAACTGTGTATTTTCGCCGGGGACTGCCATATCTTTCGATTCGGCATTCATGATGGCAAAACCATAATTATTTACTCCTGCCCAAATCTGGGTTGTATCATCGGCATTAATTATGCCCATACACGAGATATCATTCTTCCTGAAAAAAGCCACTTCATTATTCCTGAAACCGGAATCGCGGTTTTTCCACAATAGTGCGCTGCCGGTCGCGGTGGCGCTACTGTGAGCAAGTCCGGTGGTACAAGCAATCGTGATAATGCCGCTGATCCGGATCAGGAAAAAGATTTGGATCAAATAGTATAATCGTTTCATTTACAAGCTTCCAATGATTAAAGGTGCTGTAAATATTTAGCGCATAAATTCATCAGCGCTTCCTATAATTCACTGATGTATTCTGAGGCGGAAAGCGCGCCGACCGTGGCATCTCCAACAGCTTCGGCGATTTGACGGAATTTTTTAGAGCGCACGTCACCTACGGCAAAAATTCCCGGAAGCGAGGTGTTCATGTATTGGTCGGTAATAATATGCCCCTCACTATCGAGATCAAGCAGACCTTTGACAAATTCAGTATTGGGGACCCAGCCGATAAATACGAATACACCGTCAAATTTTTCCAGGCTGATCTCTCCGGTTTTCACATTTTTTACTTCCAGACCCTCTACAAAGTTATTCCCGGTAATTTTGACGGGAACGGAGTCCCAAAGGAAATTGATTTTCTTGTTGGCAAATGCCCGTTGTTGTAGAATTGGGGCAGCACGCAGCTGGTTGCGGCGATGAATCACTGTTACTTTACGGGCGAATTTCGTCAGAAAAATTGCCTCCTGAATAGCGGCGTTGCCACCGCCGACAACGGCTACTTCGGCATCTTTATAAAAAGGTCCGTCGCAGGTGGCGCAATAGGATACGCCCTTGCCGGTAAATTCCTTCTCTCCCGGCACATTCAGCATGCGCGGCAGACCGCCGGAAGCGATAATCACGGTTTTGGTTTTATATTCTTTCTTTTCGGTCTGAACGTTATGGTATTTATCGCCGGGGATGATAGATAGAACCTCATCATATTCGTGGATTTTCACAGCGAATTTTTCAGCCTGCTGTCTGAATTTTATCATTAAATCGGGTCCGGTAATACCCTCTGGAAAACCCGGGTAATTTTCTATTAAATCGGTTACGTTTGGTAAGCCGCCGGTCATAGATTTTTCCAATAAAACGGTGTCAAGTTTTTCTCGGGCGGTATAGATTCCCGAGGTAAAGCCTGCCGGACCGCCGCCAATAATGACCACATCATAGAGATTGTCGTTCATATAAATTCTCCTCGTTGTAAAATTATCTGAAGGTTCGTTTTAATTGATCAAATATACGGCAAAAGGTTACGTTTTGGCAATTATAGTTCTATTATAAGGTTTTTTGGAAGAGAATCACAATAAGAAAATGTGATGGTGAGATTGTGAGTAAGGAGGAAATTATTAATGAGATCGTATGTTTATATCGACGCATATCCGGCATCCCTCGTCATTTTTCCTTATGAAAAGTTTTCAGCACTGTCATTGACAATCTGAGAAGCAGTGAGTAAATTTACGCTTGATTTCATTGCTGAAATTGTAAAAATAATAAATGGAGGAACTTCAAATGAGCACAATAACTGATGTAAATGCCCGCGAAATTTTAGATTCCCGCGGCAATCCCACTATTGAAGTAGAAATACTGACCGAGAGCGGTTTCTATGGCAGCGCCGCGGTACCGTCCGGTGCATCTACCGGCGAACATGAAGCCGTTGAGTTAAGAGATGGTGATAAAAGTCGCTTTATGGGCAAAGGTGTATTAAAAGCCGTCCAGAATGTAAATGAAATTATTGCTCCGGAAATCATCGGTGAAGATGTTTTGGACCAAGCCTATATTGATAAACTCTTAGTTGATATTGATGGCACACCCAATAAGAGTAAATTAGGTGCCAATGCAACTCTGGGAGTATCATTATCTGTCGCCAAAGCCGCGGCGGACCTGGTGGGCTTACCGCTTTACAAATATATCGGTGGAACAAATGCGAGAGTGTTGCCGGTGCCCATGATGAATATCTTAAACGGCGGCAGTCATGCCGATAATAATGTTGATCTTCAAGAGTTCATGATTTTTCCGGCAGGAGCGAGCTCTTTTCGAGATGCCTTGAGAATGGGGATTGAAACATTTCATCATCTGAAATCTGTCTTGAAAGCCAAAGGTTTAAACACCGCCGTTGGCGACGAGGGTGGATTTGCACCGAACCTGAGGTCCAATGTTGAAGCAATCGAAATAATCCTGGAAGCCGCTGAAAAAACCGGTTATAAGATCGGTGAAGAGCTTTTTATTGCTCTTGATCCGGCATCTTCGGAATTTTATAACAAAACGACGAAGAAATATGATCTGAAATCGGAAAACCGGTCTTTGACGTCAGAAGAGATGGTGCAATATTACAAAGATATGGTAACTCGGTATCCGCTAGTATCCATCGAAGACGGCTTAGCTGAAGATGATTGGGATGGTTGGAAATATATGCAAAAGGAACTCGGCGACAAGATCCAGATTATCGGTGACGATCTGACAGTCACCAATGTTGAACGTCTGAAACGGGCGATTGATGAGAAATCCATGAATTCCATTTTGATTAAATTGAACCAGATTGGAACCCTTACGGAAACACTCGATGCAATTAATCTGGCTCATCGCAGTGGCTTTACCACGGTTATCTCACACCGCTCCGGTGAAACCGAGGACACGACAATTGCCGATCTGGCAGTGGCGGTAAATGCCGGACAGATCAAAACCGGTTCAGCTTGCCGGACGGATCGTATCTGTAAATATAATCAGCTCTTGCGAATTGAAGAAGAGCTGGAAGACGAAGCGATTTTCTGGGGAAAAAATATTCTTAAATGATGCGAAAAAGGACCGCCAGGGTCCGGTATAAAAAACATTCTGATGCCACCAATATCAGACATTTATACTGGATTCTGGGGGTTGTGTCTCTCATAACAGTATTTATTCTTACCATTGTTATCAGCGATTACGGAATATATCAAGTTTATCTGCTAAACCGGCAAAAACGCCGGCTCCATACCAATATCGAAAAACTGAAAACAGAACAGGATTCTCTTCTCGTCGAAAAAGCACGGCTGGAAAATGATTTAGATTATATCGAGAAGCTTGCCCGTGAGCGCTATCGTATGGCGAAAAAAGGGGAAAAGGTTTTTCGGGTTATTGAACGTCCCCCCAAAAAATAATATTTATTTTCCAAATAAAGTTATAAATTTACACAAATAGTTAATGCAACTTTAGGCATTCTATATGGATTTAGATTGGAGTTGTCACATTGATAGGTATGATGATCAGGATATGTCCGGTAAATTCGTTTTTTTATCCCGATTGCCCGAAAATTGAAACGATATTCTGGTAAAGAGATCAAGATGACGGCGCTAAAAAAGCAAAAAAGAAAAAGTAATTGAGGTAACCGACGCGTCGGGCAATATCCGGATATTGTTTCCGAGCGCGTTGATACATTGATAGAATAAACGGGAAGAGTGCCGGACAGCTGAAATGTCACGGTCTGCGATTTCTTTTTAAATATTTTGCTATTAACCGGAAATAGTAAAAGGGTTTTGCTTTTTAGAATGACTCGGAATCTTATTGCAGTAATATTTTTAAGCATTACGGTAAGCTATGCCGCATTTGAATTACAAACGATTAATCCTTGTGTGATTGCCCGGGGAAATGTCGGTTCACTGCACTATTATGCCCTGAATCCTGCCGCTAATACGGAAATTTCCGGTAGATTTATACGTTTTGATTACAGCCGGCTTTATGGAATCAAAGGGTTGGATTACTTCGATGTGCAAATGGGCTGGACTTCAGCCAAACAACGGTATGCCGGGATTGGTTTAAAGTCCTTTGGGAATTCTATTTATCAGGAAAAAACTTTGGAAATATCCTATGCCCGGAAGTTTACCGAAATTCTTTCTGTGGGAATAATGGTCAATTATTATCATATATCTATAACAGGGTTCAATGAATCCGGGGCGTTTGGATTGACTGTCGGCACAAAATATTATTTAACAGATTCATTTAAGTTTGCGATTTTGTTCCAGAATGTCAATAGTCCGGACATATACTCAAATGCCGACCATTTACCGGAATGCCTCATATTTGGAATGCAAGCCACATTACATCCCAAAATAGAGTGGTGCGCCGAATTATACAAGGATACGGAGTTTCCATTTTCACCACGAACGGGATTGTGTTTGAAAATTTGTCCGGCGCTTGATATTGCGACGGGCGTACAGCTAAATCCCGACCGTTTTTCATGTGGCGTGTCGTTCCACTGGAAAGGGCTTCAAATTGATGCGGCTTTTCTCCATCATATGGTCCTGCCCTACACGATTTACTGCGGATGTGGAATTTGTTTCTGAAAAAGCTGTTCCTGTGTGTGTCTGTTATGCTTATGCTAATGGACTCTCTGGTTGCCGAAAATTTATTATCGGAAGCACTGCTGGATCAATTTCTGGATTTTGAAAATGTTACCGCTGATGAGATTGAATCCTATCTTGAGCAATTCACGACCAATCCTCTGATTTGGGAAAATTGTAGCGTCGCCGAGATTGAAGTATTGCCCTTATCAGAGCGATTAAAAGAACCGCTGCTCAATCTGAAAACCCGCAAAATTTCGATCCGAGACTGGGCTGATTTTGCCCAAAAAACCGGGCTGGAGCGAGAAGAAGTGGAAATCGTTAAGCTGTTTTTCAGATTTGATCAAAAACCAGGTCCAAATCGAATTTCATTGTTAAACTTTACATCTATGGCATCCGATCCTGAGCTTGATGTAAATAAAAACCTGGCCCGTGGAAAAATCTATTATAAAGACGGCGGTATGTTTGGAATTGTTGCAGAAAAAGATGCGGGCGAACGAAATCTTTGGGATTACCGCAATGTATCATTACAGATACCTGTTGTCTCCTATGGTGTAGAATTGGGCGCCGCCGCATTTCGCTTCAACTGGGGCCACGGTTTGCTCTTTTCCCGCAACGGCATGCCGAGAAAGAGCCTTAATGTTGTCAGCACTATTCTTTCCCGAGCCCAGCAATTTGGAGCATATTTAGGATCCGATGAAAACCGGTATCTGAGTGGAGTCAATTTTACTTGCAGAAAGGGCGGATTTACATTTTATTCAATGGCGTCAAACCATTGCTTGGATGCTGCGATCTCTGATTCGGGATATGGCTCCTTCCGGACGTCCGGCATCCATGTTTCCGAAGGAGAATTATCGGGGAAAGGTGCAATAACAGAGAAAACACTCGGCGTCGGATTGCTTTATGCCTCAGGGGATAATCAATGGGGTGCTCTGGCGTTTCGTTCGCAATATTCGCATTCGCTAAAGTATTATTTCGGTAATAATTATGTGCAGGGGTATTCCGTCTATCAAAAATTTTCATTCGGAGATTGGGTTTTTTCCGGTGAGGGCGCGTTTCTTAATTCCGGGGAATTTGCAGTTATCCAGGGCTGTATACTCCGTCAGGGCGGGATCAAAGCCGGTCTGCAAGCCCGCTACTTCTCCGATCAATTTTTTACATCCAATTCCGGGGCAGTGAAGGAATTTCCCGCGACTCCTTCAAATGAAAAGGGTTTATATGCAGGTCTGTCGACAAAGCTGCTCAGTTTTTACCAGGTGAGCGCGTATGTAGATTTTTTTGCCAAGAATCGGTCCTTTGAGGCGGGCGTCAACCCTCCAAAGGGGACGGAGGCATTATTATCCGTTCACCGCCGATGGAAAAAACGACACTTTATAGACATCCGGCTTAAACGCGTCCTGACTTATCAATCAGCCGGCGAGGATATTTTGAAGGATCAGATATCCTTTTCTTGGCGTTATTATTTTATGAAATATTTTTGGTTTTCTTCAAGAGGCGTTGTCGTGCGATCCAATTCAGTGGGGATAAAAAATATTGGTTCGGGAATATGTCTCTACTCGGCATATGAGCAATCAAAGGGTTTGCAAATAACCGCCGGAACCACCCATTTTTACTGTCCTTCAAATGATACAAGAGTTTATCTGTTTGAGCCGGGAACGCCATTGCGGTTTAATATGGTGTCTTTATACGGAACCGGTTATCGCTGGTTCATGACGGTCCGGCAAGAGTTTAGGGAAAGAATAGATCTGGTTGCAACTGTGAAAACCCAGTCAAAACGGCGCATTACGGAAAACCGGTTTCACAATTCTTTCATCGTTGAATTTCAGATGTTGGTTGATTTATGAATATGTAGTTCGTAATTTCCCGCCGGTTTTTATGAAAATTAAACTGATTACAATTTTAATTCTTCTGATTACATTGCTGCAAAGTATTCCCGCGGAACAACTGACCGTTGTATATCCGGTTCTGAAAGATCCGAATCACTCAATAAAGGTGCTTTCCGTCAACAAAACCAAATATGTTTCCGTAGAGGATTTCTCCAGAGCGTTTAATGTCAGGACTTATTATCGCAAGGAAAGCGGGAAAATCGTACTCTTTTTTCCGAAAAGCAGGGTCAAGATTACGGCTAACAGTTCTTTTATTATGTTTGATGCCCGGCTTATGCAGATGCCTCAACCCGCCTTGTTGATTGATAAAGAGATATTTGCTCCGGTTAAAACGTTTATGACGCTAATGAAAGAAAACACGATACCGGGTCTGCAATACTCGATTGCCGCCGGTTCTGAAGAATATTTTGTAAAAGAGAACCGGGTGAATCAATCTGCTGTAATTACGACCTCAACAGTAAAAAATGCCGGTCTGGTGCGTTTAACGGAAATACGCTATGAAGAAAAAGCTAATGGGGTTACGGTAAAAATCGCCGCTCAGGGTACTTTTCAGGATTCGGATTTCTCGAATTTTTTCAAAGGGGACGAATGGTTTTATCTTACAATCTATGGCGCAAGTTGTGATTCCACAGCTTTATCGTCGATAAAACCCACCAATTCATTTCTGAGAGTCGAGGCTGTCACGACGGGGTCGTCGGTTCAGTTGGGCTTTCGGCTGAGGCGCCAATTCAAGTCTGCCGAGGTGCATTACGATCTTCGCAGCAGGAGTATATTGTTATCGCTATTTTTGCCGCCAAACCAGGACATCAAGCGTAAAATTGAAGCAGCTAAAAGCGCCTGGATAATTGACACCATTGTTCTGGATCCGGGGCACGGCGGGAAAGATCCCGGGACCCCCGGCAGATGGGGCTACATGCATGAAAAGGATATAGTGCTAGACGTTGCTCTTAGAGTGGGAAAGCTGCTCAAAAAGAACAGCAATCTTAAAGTGGTTTATACTCGTAAAAAAGATATCTTTGTGCCTCTCTGGAAACGTTCGGACATTGCGAATAAATCCGGAGGGAAGCTCTTTATCAGCCTGCATGTTAACGGTCTTGCTCGAAACAGTTCCGCCAATGGCGTGGAATTTTACCTGCTTCGCCCCGGAAGGTCGGAAGATGCCATAAAAGTAGCGGAAGCGGAAAATGCGGTTATTCATCTCGAAGATGCTGCCGATAAAGCCAAATACGCCGGCTATGATGATATTACCAATATTTTAGCCAATATGGTTCACTCGGTAAACATGCGAGACAGCGAGCTGTTTGCGGGAATACTTTCGAGAAATTTTACCGAAAATGTCAGCCAGAAAAACCGCGGGGTTAAACAGGCGGGATTCTATGTGCTGGTGGACGCCGATATGCCGAAATTGCTATGTGAATTAGGCTTCAATTCCAATAAGGCGGAAGCTAGAAAATTAAATAGTAGCCGGCATCGCCAAAAGATTGCCGAAACGATTTATAAAAGTATTTTAGAATTTAAGGAGGTGTGTGATAAGTCCATCTCTGAAAATTAATAATTTACGACAACAGCCGATTGGTGTGTTTGATTCCGGTCTCGGTGGTCTAACGGTAGTGAACCAATTAATGAACCATCTGCCCGATGAATCCATCGTCTATTTTGGTGACACCGCCCGGGTTCCCTATGGAAGTAAAAGCCCGTTAACCATTCAAAAGTTTTCAGTTCAGATAGCCCGCTTTTTACAGCAGCAGGGCGTTAAGCTTATTGTTGTTGCCTGTAACACGGCGTCCAGCGTTGCATTAGATGAGATAAAAGAGTCTGTCAGAATTCCGGTGATCGGTGTGATTGAACCGGGCGCTCGGGCGGCTCTCAGGGATAGTGGTGGCAAACGGATTGGGGTAATCGGTACATCGGCTACAGTATCTGCCGGTAAATATGAAGCCGTATTAAAATCCCTGGATAGCTCCGTTGAAGTGTTTTCAAAGGCCTGCCCGCTGTTTGTGCCACTGGTTGAAGAGGGCTGGATTGATTCGCCGGTCACCGAGGAGGTGGCGGCGATTTATCTCAAGCCCCTGATGGGGAAAAATATTGCCGGTCTTATTTTAGGATGTACTCACTATCCCATCATCAAAGCAACAATAAAAAAAGTAGTTAACGGCAATGTGCAAATTATTGACAGCGCTATAGAAACCGCAGTGGAAGTACGAAACACCCTGCGATCTCATAAAATCCTGAACGAAAGCAGCCATAAACCCGAACACCTGTTTTATGTCAGTGATTTTCCCCAGAAATTTGAGGAGATTGCCCGGCGATTGTTGGGACGTCCACTCGTTAACGTGCACCACATTGCCCTTGAAAACGGCGTTTAATGGAAAAAAATTTCAACGAATTGCTTCTACAAAAAAACCTGCAATATCTTTATGCCCTCGATGGCAAAGGCATAAAACCCGGCTTGAAGCGGATTGAATCTTTGCTTGACCGGATGGGGAATCCTCACCGCAATATTCCCGCCATCCATGTCGCCGGAACCAACGGAAAGGGGTCTACTTGCGCCGTCATCGCGGCGGTACTCCGTGCAGCCGGGTACCGGGTTGGGTTATACACCTCGCCTCATCTAGTGCGCTTTAATGAACGGATTCGAATTAATGATGAAAAAATCAGCGATATTGATATTTTAGATTTTTTGCAGCGCTACCGGGCATTGATTGACGAATTGGACGCCACTTTTTTCGAGACGACTACCGCGCTGGCTTTTGAGCATTTTTATCGGCAGCAGGTAGATGTTATGGTGCTGGAAACGGGGCTTGGCGGACGATTAGACGCCACTAATGTTGTTACTCCCATTCTTTCCGTTATTACCCCCATTGGTAAAGACCATGAAGAGTTTTTAGGTAACACATTGTCAAAAATCGCCTTTGAAAAAGCCGGAATAGCAAAACCGAATATTCCCTGTTTGGTAGCTAAACAAACTTCTTCTGTAAAACAGACCCTCAGGGGGGAAATTACTAAACGATCGGCAATCTGGTTTTATGCTCCCGATTTATGTGGCATATCGGCGAAACATCTCTCCTTTGACGGAATGCAGGTGAATATTCAAATTGGCGCGACACAATTGAATCCTGTTCAGTTTTCCCTGACCGGGCTACACCAGCTTGTAAATCTCCAGACCGCCGTTTCCGCGATTCATTTGTTAAAAAAATTTCCCGCATCACCGGAGCAAATTAAAAAAGGGATTGAATCCGTTTGCTGGCGTGGTCGCCTGGAGGTGTTATCCCGGGAACCGCTAATTCTGTATGATGTTGGTCATAATATATACGGTATAAGGCCGATTGTTGCGACGTTGGAAAAAATCATTCCGGGCCAAAAAGTACAGATAATTTTAGCCCTGGGACAAAAAAAGAAAATCGCTCATCTGGGAAAAACCCTGAATGAAATTGCCGATCGGGTATATGTTACCGAAATCCCGAATAATAAGTCGGCGCGAGCAAGGGACATTGCGGCAGAATTAAAAAAAGATATTTCTGCAGAAAAGATATGTGTAAATGAATGCATGGAGGATTTACTGCCCGGGGTTACGGCAAAACTAAAGAGTGCGGATAACCTTATAATTCTTGGCAGCCATTACATTGCTCCACTTGTATACAATTTTTTCAAAATAAATGTTTGACAAATAGGGAACTATAATTTAAATTATTTGCGTTTCACTAATTAGCTGCACTTTCTGATCTACCAACGATGAAATAATTTTTGAACTTATTCTATTAATAATAAAGGATTAATAATGGACGAAGAGTTGACGATTGCATCTCTGCAATCTATGAAAATAAAAGAATTGACCGATCTTGCCGTAAAACTGGAAATTCCGGAGCATACGGGCCTTAAGAAGATAGATTTGATTTATAAAATTCTTGAAGCCAATGCTAAAAAAGAGGGCCGGATTTTTTCGCAGGGTGTTTTGCAGGTAATGGACGAAGGATATGGATTTCTGAGATCCGAAGAATTAAGTTATCTGCCAGGACCTGACGATGTCTATATATCACCCTCACAAATCAAGCGATTTGGGTTGCAGACCGGTCATCTTGTTTCCGGGCAGATTCGCCCACCCAAAGACAATGAAAGGTTTTTCGCCTTACTTCGTGTGGACGCTGTAAACATGGTGGACCCCGAGATCGTCAAATCCAAAAAGAAGTTTGATTCTCTTACCCCGCTCTATCCGCAGAGCAGAATTGTGCTGGAGACAGATAGTCATAATATTTCCATGCGTGTTCTGGATTTGCTATGCCCGATTGGCAAGGGTCAAAGAGGGCTGATTGTGGCTCAACCGAAAACCGGTAAAACAACATTATTGCAGCAGATTGCGAACAGTATTACGACCAACCATCCGGAAATTGTTCTGATGGTGCTTTTAATCGATGAGAGGCCCGAAGAGGTGACCGACATGGAGCGTTCTGTGAATGCGGAGGTTATCAGCTCAACTTTTGATGAACCGCCGGAGCGGCATGTTCAGGTGGCAAGCATGGTTTTGGAAAAAGCCAAACGAATGGTTGAATTGGGTTTCCACGTAGTGATTTTGCTGGACAGTATAACGAGACTGGCAAGAGCGCATAACGCCGTGGTGCCGCATAGTGGAAAAATACTTTCCGGTGGTATAGACGCTAATGCCTTGCACCACCCCAAACGATTTTTCGGAGCGGCTCGAAATATTGAAAATGGCGGCAGCTTAACGATCGTTGCCACCGCTCTCATTGATACCGGTAGCCGAATGGACGATGTGATTTTTGAAGAGTTTAAGGGAACCGGTAATATGGAGCTGGTGCTGGATCGCCGTCTTAGCGACCGACGTGTTTTTCCATCTATTGATGTGAATCGTTCGGGAACCCGTAAGGAGGAACTGCTACTATCACCAGCCGAACTGGCACGGGTCTGGGTTTTACGAAAGCTTTTAAGTGAAATGAATTCAGTTGAAGCGATGGAATTTTTACTGGAGCGCATGAAACGGGCCAAGAGTAACCGTGAATTTCTCAAATCCATGAATCAGTAGATTGGTTCTTTCTATATAGGGAATCTTTATTTTTCTTGATTTTAAGGATTTAAAAAACGTATATTTACTTGCTTTATGCAATGATGATTATTAGCTAAAGGATATAACAATGAAACCGAAAATTCATCCAAAATATGAAAAGTGTACTGTAAGCTGTGCTTGCGGAAATAAATTTGAAACCCGCTCAACCATTGGCGATTTGAAGGTGGAAATCTGTTCGGCATGTCACCCGTTTTTTACCGGTAAGCAGAAATTGATTGACTCTGCCGGACGTATTGAGAAATTTAATCGCAAGTATAACAGAGCCAATATAAAAGGATAGCACCTTTTTAAAAATATAGCGACGTCTTCACGCTGTTGGAGATGTCGTTTTTTTTAATACCCATGGAAGCAAAAATATTAGTTGGTGGACAGGCCGTTATTGAAGGCGTCATGATGCGCGTACCCGGTGCCTATGCGACAGCTGTTCGAAAATCCGATGGTACCATTGAGACGAAGCGGTCTGATTTTACATCAGTTGTCGAAAAACATCCGGTTTTGAAAAAACCTATTCTGCGGGGAATGGTATCCCTTTTCGAATCTTTGAAAATCGGTCTTGGAACATTACAATTCTCAGCCGATATTGCTATTCAGGCTGAGGAAGAATCGCAGGGAAAAAAGCCTAAAAAGGAGAATAAATTTTTATCGGCGCTTACGATGGTTTTTGCTCTGGCGCTGGGTTTTGCTCTTTTTGGCGTGCTGCCGCTTTATATTACGACGAAGTTATTAAATATTGAGCGCCAGGTTTTTGCCTTCAATATTGTCGCCGGCGCCTGGCGGATTGTCTTTTTTCTCGTCTATCTCTGGTTAATATCCCTGATGAAAGATATTCAGCGTCTGTTTCAATATCACGGCGCCGAACACAAAATAGTTTATACTTTCGAAAGCGGTCAGGATCTGACCGTTGAAAACAGCCGTAAATTTACGACCTTTCACCCTCGCTGTGGGACCAGTTTTATTTTTATTGTACTCCTGTCTTCCATCCTGATGTTTGCTCTGATAGATAGTGTGATAATTCTGATTGCCGGGACAATTACCCTGCCCATGCGGATTGTTTTTCATCTGCTGCTTATGCCTTTTGTGGCGGGCGTGGGCTATGAACTTTTAAAAGTGACTGCTAGCAATCAGCAAAAACGATGGGGGCGCTGGCTGTCCGCACCGGGATTATGGCTTCAGCGGATTACCACCAAACCACCCGATGATGCCCAACTCGAAACCGCCATTGCCGCCTTAAAAGCAGCATTCGGTGATAAGTACAAAGATTATATCGGGCAGACGTTTATTGCAACAGCTGTTGAATAGGCAAGAAAATTATGATCAATAAATTACAGGAAATCCAACAAAGATTTGAGGAAATATCCGACGAGCTTGCTAATCCCGATGTCGTGACGAATCAGGAAAAATACCGGAAATTAACCAAAGAACATAAAGACCTCACGCCAATTGTTGAAAAGTCTAAAGAATATCTTCAGTTAGTCAAGCGGATTAGCGAAGATGTGGAAATTTTAAATAGCTCCGATGAAGAGTTGAAGGAGCTGGTTAGCGAAGAAATCGAGGATCTGCGGGTGCGGGAGGAACGTCTTCAGGAAGAGTTGAAAGTGATGCTGATTCCGAAAGATCCGAATGACGATAAAAACGCCATTGTGGAAATTCGAGCCGGCACCGGTGGCGATGAAGCGGCTATTTTTGCCGGCGATCTCTACCGGATGTATGTGAAATATGCCGAGCGGAAAAACTGGAAGGTTGAAGAGCTTTCCGGTAGCATGATCGGTATTGGTGGTTTTAAAGAGGTTATATTTTCCTTAAGCGGGCATAATGTATATGGAACAATGAAATTTGAATCCGGTGTCCACCGTGTGCAGCGGGTGCCCTTGACCGAAACTTCCGGTAGAATTCATACCTCCGCCGCTACTGTAGCTGTGCTTCCCGAGGCGGAAGACGTAGATGTTGAGATAGACCCCGGCGACCTTCGTATTGATACATACCGCGCCAGCGGAGCTGGCGGCCAGCACGTCAATAAGGTTGAATCGGCGATCCGAATAACTCACCTTCCGTCCGGGCTTGTGGTGACCTGTCAGGATGAAAAGTCCCAGCATAAGAACAAAGCCAAAGCGCTTAAAATATTACGTAGCCGATTGTTAGCTCTGAAACAGGCAGAACATGAAGCTGAGATTGCCGCTCAACGCCGCTCCATGGTCAGTACCGGAGACCGCAGTGCTAAAATTAAAACCTACAATTTTCCCCAGGGTAGGGTAACCGATCATCGCATTAACCTGACGCTGTATAAACTCGAGGATGTGATGCAGGGCGATCTGGACGAGTTAATTGAAGCCGTTAAAATCGCTCATAATATGAACCAGTTGCAGAGTTCTTCGCACCATTCCTAATATCTCGGCGTCAAATTCCTTTTTGATAAATCATAATTATTCTTGTACTCTGGGAAATCCCGGTTAAATTTTAATGATTTTATGGATACACCCATTTCCAAAACCTGGCGGATTATTGATGTTTTAAAATGGTCGAAAGCCTATCTTTCTTCCAAAGGAGTTGAATCGCCCCAGGTTGAAGCCGAATGGATGCTGCGTGAAATTCTGAATTGTAGCCGGATTGATATTTATCTAAACCATGACCAAGCGTTAACCGCCGAAAATCTGGCAGCTTTTAAGAAAATTCTGATCGAACGGGTGTCCGGAAAACCGCTCCAGTATGTTCTCGGATATACGGAATTCATGGGATTAAAAATATTAGTTAATCAGCATGTCCTGATTCCCCGGCAGGAAACAGAAGTTATCGTCGAATATCTTCGGTCTTTTCTGTCCCAAAACAAAAATTCAACCTCCCGGATATTGGATGTGGGAACCGGATCGGGTTGTATTGCCATATCCCTGGCGGTGCATTGTTCCGATTGTGAGCTTGTCGCCGTGGATATCAGTTCTGAGGCTCTTAAAATTGCCCGGGAAAATGCCCGGCTCAACAATGTGGATGACCGGATTAAATTTATTAAAAAAAACATTTTAACGGAGATGCCGGGAAACAGGTTATTTAATGTTATTGTATCAAATCCGCCGTATGTATCCGGAGAATGGTGGGAAAACATATCGGAATCGGTTAAGAATTACGAACCGGAAATTGCCCTGTATCCCGGAAAAGATCCATTAGTGTTTTATAAAAGACTGGCTGAGTTAGCGGTGAGCAATCTTGAACCCGACGGGATTCTGGCGGTTGAGATTGGGGGCAATTATCAGGAAAATGATGTGAAGTCGGTAATTGCCGAAAAAGGGTTGCAAGATTTTGAGGTCATTCAAGATTATCTTGGGCAGAGCCGGGGAATAATAGCACGGTTGAAAAAGTGAAAAAGGTATTGGCTTATATATGCCTGATGCGTCCGCTGAATCTTTTACAGGGCGGAATAGCGCTTATTGTGATGGCAACTCTAATGGACCGGTTTCCCGCCTGGAACATAATCCTGTTGGCGACCGCGATCGTTTGGTCCTATACGGGAGCGGGCAATGCCATCAATGATTATTGTGATGCGGAAATTGATAAAATTAACCGCCCGGAGCGTCCTATTCCCCAGGGATCGGTCTCCCGCAAAGGGGCATTGATCTGGTCTGTCTGCTTATTCCTGACGGGCAGCTTGCTGGCAATTCCCGTATTGACGATCGAGTTGATGATTATTCTCCTTCTGGCGGTGCTATTGTTGACAACCTACAGTCTGTTTTTTAAGATGCGTCCATTTCTCGGCAATGTGGTGGTCAGTACCATTCTTGGTATGACATTTCTGTTTGCCGCCAGTATTTACGGTGATATTTCAAAAGGCGTCACCCCTTTTTTTCTGGCATTTGGTTTTAACCTGATCAGGGAAATTGTGAAGGATATTCAGGATATGGATGGCGACCAGACCTTGGGAGCCCGGACGTTGCCGTTAAAGTATGGAGTTGGAGTAACAAGGAAAATTATTATTTCGCTTACGTTAATACTTATGTTTGGAGCAATTACACCTTATATTTTGCATGTTTACGGAACATATTATTTGCTGACATTAATCTTTGGGGTGGAATTTCCGCTGGTATATGTTATATATTCTATCCGTAAAGATTGTTCGGCAAGCAATTGTGCCCGGCTTGCGGCGATTTTAAAAGGTGATATATTTTTGGGACTATTAGCGATATTTCTGGGGAAATTTTAAATGGCAACATTTATTCATTTGCATAATCACTCGGATTACAGTTTACTGGATGGAGCTCAATCAATTGATGGGTTGTTGAAGCGGGTTCAGGAGCTCGGAATGCCCGCGGTCGGTCTGACCGAGCATGGCAATTTATTCAGCGCTATATCCTTTTACAAGGCGGCGAAAAAGTACAAAATCAAACCGATCGTTGGCTGTGAGGTGTATGTTGCCGATAACAGCCGTTTCGATAAAAAGTCTAAAAAGCAGGGTGGTTTGGGGCACAATCACTTCTTGTTACTGGCTCAAAATATTCAGGGCTATAAAAACCTCCTTAAATTGGTTAGCAAGAGTTATCTCGAAGGTTTTTACTATCGCCCACGGGTTGATAAAGAATTGTTAATCAAGTATAATGAAGGATTAATTGCCACGACAGCCTGTATTCAGGGTAAAATTCAGCGGATCGCTCTTAAGGGTGATTATAACCAGGCTAAACAGCTTGCCCTGGAGTATGGCGAAATATTTAAAGACCGCTTTTATCTTGAAGTTCAAAACCACTATCTTAAAGAAGAAGAACGCTGGTACGAAATATCAAAAAAACTATCTGCGGAAACCGGCTTGCCACGAGTTGCCACAAATGACACTCACTACGCCCGGGCGGAACATTGGGAAGCCCATGACGCCCATTTCTGTTTGGGCATTGGGAAGGAATTGCGCGATTCCGACCGGCTAAGATACGATCCCCCCGAATACTGGCTTAAATCATACGATGAGATGTGTGCCCTCTTTCCGGGTGATATGGAAGTGATCGAAAATACGGTCAAAATCGCCGAGCAGTGTGACCTTAGGCTGGATCTCGGACGGAACTATTTACCCAACTTTCCAATTCCTGAAGAAGAGGCTAAAACGACTGATGAATATTTGGCAAATCTTGTTTACAAGGGGCTGGCAAAGCGTTATTCTGAAATTAGCCCGGAAATCAAAAAACGGACTGATTTTGAATTGAGTGTTATTAAAGAGATGGGATTTGCAGGATATTTTTTAATTGTCCAGGATTTTGTTCATTTTGCCAAAACCAATGATATATCCGTAGGCCCTGGACGAGGATCGGCAGCCGGAAGTATCGTGGCATACGCACTCGAAATCACCGATATTGATCCATTACGTTTTGACCTGATTTTTGAGCGGTTCCTGAATCCGGATCGAATTTCGATGCCGGATATTGATATCGATTTCTGTGATGAAAAACGGGGGCGGGTAATTGATTATATTAAAGAGAAATATGGCGCTGAAAGTGTAACCCAGATCATCACTTTTGGTAAGATGAAAGCCCGTGGTGTTATTCGGGATGTGGGGCGGGTCATGAGTATGCCTCTGCCGGAAGTGGATCGGATTGCCAAACTGATTCCTGATATTCCGAACGTCAAATTAAAAGATGCCCTGGAGCAGAGTAAGGAGTTGAAAGCAGCTTCGGAACTGGATCAGGAGCACCGTAAATTGTTTGATATTTGCCTGGTGCTTGAAGGCATGAACCGGCATTCGTCCACCCATGCCGCCGGCGTCGTTATTGCACCGGGTGATCTGACGGATTATGTTCCTCTTTATCAATCCTCGAATGGTGACGTTACAACTCAGTACGATATGAAGTGTATTGACGAAATTGGTCTGCTCAAAGTTGATTTTCTTGGATTACGGAACCTGACGGTGATTGATAACACTCTGGCGACTCTGCACGCCAGAGGCGTTGAACTGGACCTTGCTTCAATTCCCGAAAATGATCTGAAAACGCTAAAGTTGTTCGGTGAAGGGCGGACGATTGGTATTTTTCAGTTCGAATCGGCGGGAATGCGTGATTACCTGAAAAAGCTTAAGCCCTCAGGTATCGATGACCTTATTGCCATGAATGCGCTCTACCGGCCGGGTCCCATGGATATGATTCCCGATTATATCGCCCGGAAACAGGGGCGGGCTCAAATAAAATATCCCCACCCGTTACTTGAACCGATTCTGAAAGACACTAACGGGATCATTGTTTACCAGGAACAGGTGATGCAGATTGTGAGTGTTATCGGCGGTTTTTCATTGTCCAAGGCTGATGTGATGCGGCGCGCCATGGGCAAGAAGCAGATTGCGATAATGAAGGCCTTGAAAAAAGAATTTATAGAAGGAGCTAAAAGTAAAAATATTGCACCGGAGCTGGCGGAAGAAATATATGCGTTGATCCAGAAGTTTGCCAGTTATGGATTTAATAAAAGCCATGCCGCGGCTTATGCTGTTCTGGCTTACCGGGTTGGTTATTTAAAAGCTCACTACCCGGCGGAATTTATGGCGGCGAACCTGACCAGCGAGATAGGTAATACCGACCGGATAGTCATTCTATCCAACGAGGTCAGAAGCATGGGCTCCGATATTTTACCGCCCAGTATCAACAAGAGTGAAGTCAACTTTATTCCCGAAGAAGGGAGTATTCGCTTTGGCTTGAATGCCATTAAAAACGTTGGCGGACGGGCGGCTGAGAGTGTGGTTGCCGCTCGCAAAAAAAAGGGTCCGTTTAAATCGATATTTCAATTTGTCAGTGCTCTGGATTTAAAAAGCGTGAACCGTAAAGCCCTGGAAAGTCTGGTGGCATCCGGCGCCATGGATGATTTTGACGGAAGCCGCGCCCAAAAATTTGCAGCAATTGATTCGGCTGTTCGGTACAGTCAAAGTATTTATAAAGAGAAGAGTACAAAACAGGTAAATCTCTTTAATCTGGATTCCTCTAATTCAGATTCGGTTATTCAGGAGCCTAAACTGCCTGATGTCCCGCCCTGGAGCGATAATGATCGCTGGATTCGCGAGAAAGAGGCGGTCGGGATGTACTTATCCGGGCATCCCCTACTTCAGTACAAGACCGAAATTGAATCTTTTTCCAATTATGATTTTACGGAATCTCTTGATAAACTGGATAACGCTGCTATCAAATTAGGCGGTTTAATTGCCGGTATCCGGAAAACCTATGACAAGAAAAATCGTCTAATGGCATTTATTAAACTCGAAAGCTTGAATGGAACCGTAGAATTATTGGTGTTTTCCAGTGTTTATGAAAAGTATGCCGAACTCATTGAGGTGGACAGTCCGGTTTTTATATATGGGACGGTCAGCTGCCGGGGGGGAGACGACGGAAAAATTGTGGTTGATGAGATTATCCCGCTCGAAGGATATATGGATAAAAAATCCAAAAAGATACATGTTCGCCTGGTTTTGGACAAACTCAGTGATGAAGACCTCGCCGAATTTGCAGAACTGTCCCGAAAAAACAGTGGCGATTGCACTTTAATAATACATCTTGTCGATTTGAAAGGGAACAGGAAGACCATTCGCAGTGGCAAGTATATGGTCAGCTCGAAGAAGAAATTTGTTGCAACCCTGCAAAAAAAACTGGGTGAAGATAACGTCTGGTTGGAAGGATGATCGCCGTAATTCAGCGTAGTAAAAATGCTTCCGTAAGGGTCGACGACTCTGTTGTCGGGGAAATTGACCAAGGGCTGGTGATTTTACTGGGTGTTTTTCAGGAGGATAGTGAACCGGATGCTGACTTCCTGGTTTCAAAGATTGCCGGGCTCCGGATTTTCAATGATAGTGAGGGCAAAATGAATCGGTCAATCAAAGATGTCGGTGGGAGCGCTCTCGTAATCTCTCAGTTTACACTATGTGGAGATTGGCGCAAAGGGCGTCGACCGAGCTTTATAAACGCTGCTGATCCCGACAGAGGCAAAGCGCTTTATGATTATTTTATAGAACGTGTGAAAAAGGAAAATATTTCGGTAGCTACCGGAATATTTGGCGCCATGATGGACGTCAGTCTGATAAATGACGGGCCGGTTACCTTTGTTCTCGATACTAAATTAAGGGCGAAACGTTGAAAGTTAAAGAAGCAGCATATTATCGAATGCCGATAACCGACTGGCCGGAGGCGGAGCGCCCCAGAGAGAAACTGATGCAATACGGCCCTTTAAAACTGACGGAAACTGAGTTGCTGGCTATCCTTATCCGGTCTGGTGCGGGTGGTTATTCAGCAATAGATGTTGCCCGGAAATTGCTTCATCAAGCTGGCGGTTTAAATAAACTGGCTCAAATGGACTATAACGACATTTTGATGTTAAAGATTAAAGGTTTGGGGAAAACCAAAGCCGTTACGATTGCAGCGGCTCTGCAGCTGGCGCGCAGATTGCAGACGGAGGAATCGCGGATACCGGATTTGATTTTACGCTCATCGGAAGCGGTTGCGAATATCTGCGGTCCTAAATTACGTGATCTGAAAAAAGAAATATTTATGGTCCTGTTGCTGGCAAGTAATAATCGTCTGATCAAAGAGGTTATTATTTCCGAAGGCGTTCTGAATGCCTCGGTAGTAACGCCCCGCGAAGTGTTTCGCGAGGCAATTGTCGGTATGGCTGCGGCGGTGATCCTCGTCCATAATCATCCGAGCGGAAATATTGAGCCGAGTCGTGAGGATATCCGGCTGACCCGGCAGATGGTCGAAAGTGGCAAAGCGATGAATATTCCTGTTCTTGATCATATTATAATTGCCGGTAGCGGATTTACCAGTTTTGCGGATCGGGGATTGATCTCCCGATGATTTGAGATAAAACCGCACTGTTATTTAAAAACGAAACCTACATGTCAACAATTTGACACAAAGAGGTATGAAAATAAACATGATAACGGAACTCTAATAAATTTAAAAGATGATCTGTATTATCTGTGTTCTATTTTCAGGTGAAATAATTCAAATGTTTTTCCTTGATTTGTTGGCAACAGATAATAAATTCACCAAAGGAGCGGATTTTAGAAGGAGATTGTCATGGAAGTGATGAATAAGACCGATTTAGAAGCATATTTAGAAGCCAACACCGACAGTAAATTAAGGCTGATTCTGGCGGATATGTATTTACAGGAAAACGATCCGGAGCGGGCCGACGCAATCTGCCGGCAGGAAATTACCAGAAACCCCAGATATCCTGTCGCTTATTATCTATTGGCGACGGTAGAGCTTAAATCGAATGAAACAGCCGATGCCATTGAACATCTTAAGCAGACAATTGCATTGGATTCCGGTTTTTTAGAGGCTTATTATAAATTAATTGAAATCGGGCACAGTATCCTGAGTCCGGAAGTTTTGGAAAGCTATTATCTGAAAATTGCGGAACTGAATCCCCTGGACGAAAACGCCCGCCGGGAAGTTCAGAAGATAGCGGATAAGGCTGCAGCTGCCGTGCCGGAGCCGCCGGTCGAACCGGAAACCGCCCAGCCGGAGCCCGCCGAAACAGCGCCTGCGCCGCAGATCAGTGAAGAAGAAGCCCATCTCGGGCACATAGAGCCGGAGCCGGAAATTAAGTCCGCTGAAAATTTGACCCGGGAGAGCATTAAAGAGCCGGGTGAGCCGGAAACGGCGCCGCAATCCACCGGCGGTGCGCCTTCGACAATAGCCGAAATGTTCAACAAATTGAAATCCAAGCCTCTCTCAGAAGTTCAAAAAGAGGATTGGACATTACCTGTTATAGAAGAAAAAAAGTTGGATGAAAAAAAAGATGAGTCTGATGATCTAAAATCACAAGAACCTGCTTCACCGCAAGCCGAAGCAAATGTGCCTGCGGAAACGAAAACCCCTTCCAAAAAGACATCTAAAAAGACGCCCGTTCAAACGTCCAAAACAAAATCAAAAACCGCCTTCCCCAAAAGTAAGCGCTCGGGGAAAAACGATCAGGATTCGGCAGATTCGGATGAATCCGGCCCAACTAAAGTTGAGCTAAAAATACCGGTGCCGACATTCACACTTGTGGAGGTTTTTAAGAAGCAAAAACTTTATGATGAAGCCCTCCAACTGCTGGATGTCCTGGAGAAACGGTCAAAAAATAAAGAAAAAATTGCCCGGGCCCGGGCGGAAATCTTACAGCTCAAGATCGATGAAGAGTTGTAATTCTGTTTTTCGGTTCCTTCTCAAATTCAGTGGGTAAAATAAAATATGGCTTTTTCTTGAATCGAGCGGATAGGTCCGCTGCCTGTAATCCGTAGTCTGTGGTCCGGTGTCCGTAGACAATGATTTTTTGAGTTCAAAAATGGTGCAAGAAATTATGTATATTAAATCAGCAAAAGATTGCCGGTATATTGGAGTAACAGACTATAATCCCGACGAGTTGGGAATAGGAAGGAACCAAAGGGTAGGACAGATGTTGGGAAATATGATAAATAAAGCGGACATGTTTTGCAATAAATAACGACTTATGAATACGCTATGGTTGTTTTACTGACTGCGGGCCACAGACAACAGGTTACGAAATTACCCACTCTAAACAAAAGGGAACCTATTTTTCGGTAGGATTAAATTGAATATCGTAGGTAATCTCAACGGCCTGGCTCAGCATCGCCGTTACGGAGCAGTATTTCTCTTGTGAGAGTTTGACAGCCTTCTCGATATTAGTCCGGTTTAAATTAGCGCCCTTAAAAATGAATGTAAGGTGAATTTTTGTGAACACTTTGGGGTGTTTATCCCGGCGTTCCGCCGTAATTTGTACCTGGAATTCATCAGCTGGCGTCCGCATTTTATTGATCAGAGATTCAATGTCAAGCGCAGAGCATCCGCCCAGCGCCATCAGAACAAGTTCCATCGGTTTAGATGCGGCTTCGCTGCCACCGAATTGTTTTACGGAATCAATGACAACCCAATGATTGGAATCACCTTTGGCGATGAACGTGGATCCTTTGGCGCGGTAGAGATTTACCTGCATAGCTATTGTCTGCCTTTCTTGATAATGGTATTCATTTCATCAATTATTTGATCAATATTTTCGATGTTTTTGGATTTGGCTATATCCGCTAAGGTGCCCCAAACAGGTTCTCCGCAGGCGATACAGGCAATTCCCTGTTCCTTTAGCGGACGAATTAATTCGGGATAATCGTTAACAATGTCTTCTATATCGGATTCTTTGGTAATCATAGAGGGTGAAACATAACAGTTATTTGCCGGACTCTTTTCCCGACCTGCTCATATTGTCAATATTCAGGGAAACGAACAGTTTATTACAGACGTCTTCGGGAATGTCGTCGTATTTGTCGGCGATTTTGTACAAGCTGACGGTTTTCTTGATTTTATCAACATACACCTTGTACCCGGGGCATTCTGTCAGGTAATCCTGAATCTGCTTACATGGCTCGGAATCAAGATCGCAGCCAAGGTATTCACAAATCTGTTTATGTAATTTGCTGCTGTTTTTCATATCAAAGCTTCTGTATTCACTAATTTTTCGAGTTCTTCCTTTAGAAAGTTTCGGGCGCGCATGAGACGAATTTTAGTGTTTGATGGCGTGATTTGGAGAATTTTGCCGGTGTCTTCAGTTGAGAGTTCGTGAAGATCGCGAAGTATGAATACGGTGCGGTATTTATCCGGCAGCTTTTCGATTAGCTGATCGAGTTTTTTGCGGAAGTGTTTTTGACTGACCCGGCTATAATCAAAGGTCGGCCATTCGGCGGTTTCGGTGGAACTGATATATTCGAAGTCGGGATCGTCAATGGATATATGCTGGTACTTGTGGGGTTTGGATTTCAGCTTCCGTAAGCCGATATTCACAGCAATGCGGTATATCCAGGTATAAAAGGAAGAGTTGCCTTTAAACTGATGTATTTTTTTGACCATAGTTAGAAACGTTTCCTGGAGTATATCCTCAGCGTCCTGTTCGTTTCCGGTTAAGCGCAGACCCAGGTGATAAATCCGGCTGCGATAGTCAATTACCAGCCGGGACATAGCCTGGCGGTCACCCTTTTGGGCTCTGGCTACAAGTTCTTCTTCGGTCAGTTGCGTTTTCGTTTCCAAAGTGCTCTAATTTAGCAAATCGGAGGCTAATAACCATCATTGAATTTGTCTCGATTGTAAAAAAGCGGTGAGCGTTTATGGCATAAGTTCATTGATTTTATCGAGAAACATTTGTTCGGGAACCGCTCCCTCGAGAGAGGCGGTTCCATTAATTATGGATTTAGGAACGCCGTGAACACGATATTTTTGAGCCAGATATGGAAATTCGGTGGCTTCTATCATATCGCCGGTAATGTTCTCATTCGCAAGCGCGAGTCGATGGGCGGTACGGACAGCCGCCGGGCAATAGGGACAGGTTGGGGTGACAAATACTTTGATGTGAACCGGGTGGCTGATTTTTTGAAATTCGGCAAGAACATCTTCGGAAAAACCGTGGTTATTATTGGAAATATCGACGATGTCCTCAATGATGCTCATAAATTCGTAGCCTGAAGGAATTCCAAAAAAGCGAACACCCGGATTTGATCCGTTCTCGGCGACCAGGATTGTAGCCGGGATTTTGTCAATTTTATACTTGACAACTTCCTCTTTGTCAATCTGAAAATTATAGATTTCCAGCGACAGCTTATCGGACATTAAAACGAGTTCTTCCATCAACTGTCTGGCTTCCCGGCAGTAATTGCATTCGATGCTCTGGGTGAAATGAATGATCTTCACCTTTTGAGTCATTGCGGAAAGCCAGTCTATCACAAATTTTTGATCTCCATCTTTTAAAAACATTGCACAACTTCTTTTTTTCTGTTCTCTTAGATAATGTAATTTTATCGGCGTTACAGAGCGCCGGATGTGATTTTTGAGATATAATCCAATGAGAAGAGGAAAGCCTGAAATTACCTTCGGTAGTGTTTGGGTACCCGTCGCTAAATGGTAGTTAGTTAGTAATCTTTACATTTTATTTAAAAAACTTGTTGATTTCAAAATTCAATTAGCTAAATTAAAGACATGGTTAACAAATAAAATACAAGCGGATTGTTGTCATTAGAGCAGTGCTAATATTTTAACTGATTTTGTTTGAGATTTTTGAATTTCCATTTTTTAGGGGAGGGTGTTGATGCGAAGATCACTTTTATTGTTGTTGCTCCTTTTGGGTCTTAATTCTTTGGTTTTTGCGGGTGTTACCGGGAAAATCGAAGGATTTATAACGGATAGTCAAACAGGTCAGGCTTTGGTTGGCGTAAATGTTGTCATTCAGGGAACCAGTAACGGCGCCGCCAGCAATGAAAACGGCTATTACGTCATACTGAACGTTCCGCCAGGTGAATATTCTGTTAAAGCCTCAATGATCGGTTTTCAGGATGTCACAATAACCAAAGTGCGCGTGTCAATTGACTTAAGTACAAAGCTGAACTTCAAGCTTAGATCTGAAGTGCTGGAAGCATCGGAATCGGTTGTCGTTGTCGCTGAACGGCCTCTTTTAAGGAGGGATGAGTTTACATCCAGAACAACAGTCAGTGCCGAGGATATAGACTTACAACCGATCGACAATTTTCAGGATATCGCCAGAAATCAAGCCGGTGTTGTTGGCAGCCATTTCAGGGGTGGACGAAGCGGAGAAGTATTAGTGCTGATTGATGGACTTCCGGTCAGAGATCCTGCCGGTGAATATTCCGGACAACTCGGGGGATTTACAGCCGATATACCTGAATCCGGTATTCAGGAAATGGAGGTGACCCTGGGAGGATTCAGTGCAGAGTACGGTAATGTACAATCGGGAGTATTAAATCTGGCTATGAAGGAAGGTGGGCAAAAATATGCCGGAAGAATTCGGGTGCTGTCCACCAATTTTGGTTCCGGACTGAATGATCTGTTAATGGGCGAAAGAGACAAATGGTTTAATACAAAGTACCAACACAAACTGGAAAATATCTATCAATTCAGTTTGAGCGGACCGGAGCCGATTTCCAAAACACTGTTTAACAAAACCGGATTAATCAATTTTTCCTTTTCCGGCGAAATTACCGATCGTACACAAGGTTATTTTATCAATGATAATCTTTATAAACAGTCTTACCAAGGAAAACTAACTGCCCGCTTGAGTCAAAAAACTAAAATATCTATGGGCGGTTTGTATTCAGACAGAGAATGGGACAGTTTTTATTTTCCGGCATCCAAGTACGGGCCCGGTGACGACTATAGGGTAAATGATTACGGTCGCTATGAAACCACGGGCAGCTCAACAATATACCATTACATATATGTTGACAGACCGGATCGGTACGAACAGGGCGTCGGGATGAAATACGATGATCCGGCGACTTTTGTTTTTGGGGGCGACTCCCTCATTGGCGATTCGGTAGTGACATTTTATGTGGGGCCCATGCAGGATTATCTCTGGAACCGAAAACAGAAAAGCAGTAACGTCTATCTGCTCTGGACTCATACGCTGACACCGAGAACCTATTATGAAGTACGGTATCAACAGTTCTACACCAATTATCATTATGCAACGCCTGATATTGAGGACCGGGATGGAGATGGCGACCGTGATGAGGACCTGGTGTGGGATATCGAACGCGCTGGTCCGCACCCGGTTTACAGAGAACGCGATGAAAATACATACTGGTGGGTCAGAGGTGACGATCCGGGATACCGGGATCAGTCTTCCTGGACAAAGACCTTGAAAGGCGACCTGGTCAGCCAGGTAAACAGTAATCATCTGATCAAGAGCGGTGCGGAATTCAACTATCATGAAATGGCTGTCGAGAATATCAGTTGGACGCTGGGTGTGGGAATCAATCGTAAGGATATCTGGAAAGAGGATATGATTGATTTTGGTATGTATATTCAGGATAAGATGGATTTTGAAGGTATTATTGCCCTGGTTGGACTCCGGTATGATTATTTTGTCCCCAACGGGTTTGGCGATGCGGTATATTATCCTGAAGATTACAACTATCCCTTTACAACAGTTGACACCACTAATGATGCGGCGATTTTCACAAATCCCCAAAAAGCAACTAACAAAAGCCAGGTCAGTCCGCGACTCGCGGTTTCTCATCCGATAACCGAGCGGGATATCATCCGGTTTTCCTACGGGCATTATTTTCAGCGTCCCGACGCATATTATCTGTATCGTAATCTGAGTTTCCAGTCGTTAACCAAAACCGGGAACAGTGTCGGCAATCCCAACCTGTCTCCCGAAAAAACCGTCGCTTATGAAGTCGGACTTGAACACTTGTTTGCCGATAACATCAAATTCAGTATTAATGGTTATTATAAAGATGTAACGAACTTGATGAACAATCAAAAATTTGTATTACGGAGCGCCAATAATAAGGAGGTCAGGGTTTTTGTCAATGCCGATTACGGCAATATGAAAGGACTTGAATTTACCTTGACCAAGCGGGTTGGAAAGTTCTGGGGTGGCTCAGTTAATTATACTTTTTCAATTGCAAAGGGCCGGAGCTCATCGTCCGGAAGCGGATCCGGAGCATTTACCAGTGAGCGGCGGCTGAACATTATGAGTTTCGATCAGACCCATACGGTGAATGCCAATATTACCATGCGCACACCTGCTGATTTTATCAAAGGGTTGAATAACTGGAGAGCTAATATTCAGTTTGGCTACGGCAGCGGCTTGCCGTATACCTCTTATGGCAGTGGTAAGGTAAATGATAAGCGAATGCCATGGACCAGCAACACAGATTTGCGTATTAGCAAACGAGTAAATTTTCTAAAGATTAAAATGGACCTGTTCATGGATATTTTTAACCTTTTCAATCGCGAAAATGTGGACTGGATCGGAAGCGCCCAGTGGTACGAAATTGGTGATGAGGAAGACGAAACAGTAAAAGGCGATCCCGCTGTGGTGCGGCGCGATGGTATTACCGGAGAATTTATCCGTAATCCTGAGGTGTATAGTAACAAACGCCAGCTTCGCTTTGGTATTGCCGTGGAATTCTAATCGATGGTGCAAGTGATTTTCAATTGGAGGATATGAATGAGTTCGTTAAAAAATAATATGCAATTTCTTATGATCGCCGCTACTATCGGGTTGTCTGTTGCGGCAACCGTTTTGGGTGCCGATTTGTCCTCAAGCAGAACAAAACTCTCTAAAGACAGTGGGATGGCGACCGGTCCCATTGTTCCTAATAACTGGAAATTTCATAAAATCGGTGCCCTATGGCAGCGGGTTTTAAATACAGGCAAAATGGGCGATGATGCTTATCAGGATCGCACACCCTCCTGTGACTATCCCGGTGGATCGGGTAATTCCTATCTGTACCGCGGGTCTGTGTGGCTGTCGGCTTTTGTGGATGGTGTGTATCACTGTACCAAGCCGGAAGACGATGAATATTCACCGATAGATTCGGTTCATATAATTACCGGTGACAAGGCAATTTCAGACGAGGACACCTGGACGAAATATTATGATGTCATGGCGCCACAGGCGAGCGGACACTTCCCGTTAGGTCTGGAAATTACCGAAAAAACTTACGCTTGGAGCGCCAGTTATGCCGGGGATTTTATCATCTATGAATTCAGCATTAAAAATGTCGGTATAGACACTAACGGTGACGGCTATCCCGATACCCCTCGCGATCTTGATGATTTTTATTTTACATTACGCCTGGACGGCGATGTCTCCAAATTGCCTACCTGGGCTGCTGAATATCGCTTTTCCAATCAAGATGATCACGCTATGGCAAACGGGCGTCCCTGGGACTGGCTAGAATATTTTCCCCAGTTGGCTGGCTATGATCACGGTCTGACTTTAGATCAGGCAGATAGTACAATGGTTATGATGTTTGATGGTGATAATCCTAATTATCCAGCCGATAGTGGCGAAGAAGATGATTTTGGCAATCCCGGGGTAGACGGTAAGTTACAGACGCCGGGCTGGCTGGGGTTTAAAATTCTAAAGACCAAACCCTATCTAAAACCGAGTTCCTTTCATGTATGTCACATTTATAATGACCCGGCTAACGATCAGGAGACCTGGGACAGAATGGTGGGGGTGCCGGAGTTTGAAGATATGCTCTTGAATCCAAGTACGGGTTTACCCCACCCGCTTGACTATCGGGGAATTTTAACTTTCGGGCCGCTGGAAAAATTAGCCGCGGGCGATTCGGTGATCGTCACGGCTGCATTAGGTGTGGGTTCCGATCCCGACAGCGGCGGCATCTATAGTCTGTTGAAATTGATGCAGATCATGGAGGTCGCTCAGTTTATGGCAGACAATGATTTTGCTCTGGAAGCCGAGCCGCCGCCGGCCCCTGTTGTTGAGGTGGCTGAATATATTGAGAATAATGTAACTACCGGAGTTAAGATTACCTGGGACAACCTTGCCGAAACCCACGCATATTTTCAGTTTTATAAATTGTCAAAAGGTATAAAAAAAGCTGATGGTTCCATCGGCTGGCAGACGTTGGCAATGTATATTGATACAGCCGGTAGCGTTTCCTGGCCACCGCCGTCAGGCAGTACGTCTGGAACATACGAATATATTGATCGGGATATCCTCAGCGGATTTGTTTATCACTACTCTGTTCAAGCTTATACTGAAGATATCAGCGATCCGATTCCTTTGGGCCAAACCTGGACCCAGATAGGAGACCCCAAGAGTTACCGGGTAATTTCTCCCGCTAACCCGGAAGCAACCGCGACACTTGATCGTGTTAAAGTCGTTCCGAACCCCTATATCGGCAGCGCCGCCTGGAATAATCCAGCCCCGAGTGACAATTTTGCGTGGGAGCACCGGATTCAGTTTACCAATTTGCCTAGCGATGCAAAGATCAAGATATTTACCCTGGATGGTGATTATGTTACCGAGATTCAAGCCAATAAATCGGTTGTTGTGGGTGAGCCGATCGATGTGTCCTGTCCCAGTGTTGCCGAGTGGGATTTAATGACCCGCAACAATCAGGAAGCCGCGCCGGGAATATACATGTATGTGGTGAACTCTCCTTCTCTTGGAGAGAAAGTCGGGAAATTTGTTATTGTTCGATAAATATTTAAGCAAAGGGAAGAGACAGATATGCTAAAAAAACTCAATATTACATTAATAGTTATAGCATTATTTTTTCTGACGAGCCTTTCTGCCGAAGAATTTGCACCAGTTGGAACCGCCGTGGCTCAGTTTATGGAGATCGGTCTGGGTGCCCGGGCGACCGGTATGGGAGAAGCGTTTACCGCACTGGCAAATGACGCCGGGGCGGTATTCTGGAACCCTGCCGGATTAGCCGACGCCGGCAAGCGCAGCCTGTTTTCGGCATATAATACCTGGCCGGCGGGAATATCCATCGGCGGATTGTCAATGGCTATGAATTTGGGAAATCTCGGCACGATAGCGGTCAGCTCCGTCTATTTAATGACCGATGATATGGAAATTACTACTATAGGACGACCGGAAGGCACCGGCGAATATTTCAATATTTCCAACTACTCGCTGGGACTGACTTATGCGCGGTATCTTACCGACAAAGTCTCTGTTGGATTGACGACCAAATTGGTCCATGAAGGCTATTGGGATTATTCTTATTCGACATGGGCAATTGATATGGGAACGATGTATCGTACCGGTTTCCACGGACTGAATATTGCAATGTCTATTTTACACTTTGGACCTGAGATCAATTTCAGTGGAGATTACGTTGATTACAGCGATCCGAAATCCTATGATGCTCAGCCCGATCCGTTGCCTAAAACTTTCGAGAAGTATTCACTGCCGGTTAATTTCCGGTTTGGGATAAGTTTTGATGTGTTGAAGACAAACATGCATCGGCTTACAACCGCGATGGACATGATTCACCCGAACAATAATCTGGAACAGTATAACATGGGTCTTGAATATGGACTAAAAGACATGCTGTTTCTACGGGGCGGTTACAAATTCAGCGCCGATGAAGGCGGATTGTGTCTGGGGGGCGGTACCAGTCTAAGCCTGACCGGTGATTTGAAGATTATCGCAGACTACTCCTTTGCCGATATGGGTGCGCTAAAGAGTATTCACAGATTTTCTTTAGGCATAGATTTTTAAATGGTAAACCCTAAATAAGAATGTTTTTAAAACCTAAAAAAGGAGGACTTATGAAAAAGAGCAATGCTACAGTTATTCTCATGGCAGTTACGTTGCTTCTGTTATCGTCAATGAATCTCTTGGCTATCAACGGTTTCACCCGTTCAGCCGAGATTCCGGTACCGGAGGCGGATTTAAACAATGGCGGTATTGGCGATATGATTTCGGGAGTTGATGTTGATGGTGACGGCAAGACCGAGATTTATCTCGTTAATGACAACTGGGGTGACACGCCCGGCGAATTAACTCCGCGTATTTACAAATTAGAGTATAGTGGAACTGACTGGGAAGTTGTCTGGAGCGCTGTTGCGCCGGTAGAGGCTCAGAACACCTGGCCCCAATTAGCTCTGACCGATCTGGATAATGACGGCAAACAGGAATTGACCTGGGCAATCATTAACAACGGAGTAAATCCTTACCGTATCGTAGTGTATGAACATGCCGGTGGCGATGTTTTTGGTGTAGATGATGGCGCCGGTGGGTACAATCCTAATGCTAAATGGACGATTGTTGATGAAGATAATGTCAATCTGCGCCCCATGGACTGGGAGATTGTGGATATTGATAATGATGGCACAGATGAGATTATTTTCGCTGACAGGAAAGGTGCATCCGGGGGATACTATTTTGGTGTCTGTTCTGTTAATAATATACCGGATAACGGAGATGGCTCGGAAGTCTGGGAACTCGAAATGAGCGGCACGGAATTTAGTTTGGGAGCCGGTATAGAGAACAAATGGGATATTGCCGTGCTTGGCAGTAATGTCTACGCTTTTTGTGAAGCTGAGATATCGAAGATTTCCTATGATGGATTATCCTGGACGTATACGGAGTTGAGCCCGATGGAGGGAGGTTCTCCGAATCAGTCGGCTCAGGCTGTCGATCTGAATGGTGATGGTGTGCTGGAAATCGTTGCTGGAGTTTATGACTGGGGAGATGACAGCAAAAAGGGCATTTATCTGCTTCAGGAACAAGGCGACACGTTGCTTCACACCGAGTTGATAAACCTCTCGGAATACTGGTCTGATGGAGCTCGTGGACTCTGGGGCAGTGCTTATGGCGATATTGATTGTGACGGTAAACTGGATTTTGTATTCGGTTCTCGTGCCGGTGATGTAAACGCCCGAATTTTTCTCTTTTCCTACAAAGGCGGAGACATCACTTCTCCGGACAGTTATGAGTTTTCGGTAATAGATGAAGGTTATGAAGCCGAAGGTGGTATTTGGAGTGTCATAAATATTGCCAATATTGATGACGACCCGGAGCTTGAAGTGCTTTATGCTTCCAGTGCTTCTTATGGTGGCGATCTCTTTAACCCCGATCACTCTTCTCCGATTATTGTGCTGGATCCGGTTCTGACGGGAACAGCAATCGAATTTGAGAAAAAGGAACTCAATTTGCCTGCTAGCTATATCTTGCATCAGAATTACCCGAATCCATTCAACCCAACGACTTCGATTGCATTCGAAATACCGATAGCGAAACATGTTCAACTGGTGATTTATGATATGCTAGGACGTGAAGTAATCTCTCTGGTTGATAATGAATTACAGCCTGGAAAACATTCGGTTATCTGGAACGGAAAAGATAAAAACGGGCACGGTGTTGCTACCGGCGTCTACATTTATCAATTGCGGACCAAAGATATCACGAGGTCCAAGACTATGACGTTTATTAAATAAACGAGGCATGTAAATAAACAAAAAGGGGGCAGCTGCTCCCTTTTTGTTATGTAGCGTTAATGGTTTGTGCCTATAAACATGATTCAGAACTCCTGACCTGATATTGAAAAAACAGTGATTTACTTCAATGAATTCGTAAAATAAAATGTCATAATCTGTGATAAACCGGGAGTTCTGATTTCAAATTTCAAATATCCCTGGTACATTC
>JAGHBC010000068.1 GCA_021161185.1 Fidelibacterota bacterium | reverse complement strand
ATTTTACAGGAATCCAACCGCCTATTCCGAACCGAGACGCTTGGAAATGGGTATATCAATTGACTGGAAAAAATAAAATTAAGTAAAACGGATAGTTGAATATGATAAAAATAAAAAAAACAGTGATTATTGTATTTATAAGCCTCTTGTTAACTAACTGGGCATTTTCCCAGATTGGTCGTGGAAGCCCCTTAGCCCGACGCACGGGAAAGCATAATGGAAACCAGGTTTTCTGTACATTTACCAATATGGGATATACAACCTGGAATGCCTGGAAGTACGAGGCGAATGGCTATGTGATTGACATCCAGCCACTTGTAGGTGTTCGCTTACCAATCAGGGATTACCGGGTTAACGGATTATATGACGGCATTCCGGATACGTTAACATCTGTTATATGCTGCAACACTCATGGCGGTGATTTTAATCCCAGCGGGTCGCAATTCTGGGGTTTTGAACCGATACCAGGCTTTTTTAATGAGTCGGTTCAGGGAAAGGAAATCGGCGTTGCGATGAGTCATTTACCGCAGACATGGCCAGCCTTTTGGCCTGATCGTCCGGATTGGATTGATGAAAACGGTAATCCGGAATGGAACGGTTATTTTGGTCGGGGCATTATGAATGCGGACCAGGAAAGCTATTTTATGATGGATGATAATGCCGACGAAAAAATGTATGCGGTTCATGGATTTTTACCTGACAGTACAGACCTTACGAGAAGAGGACAGGGGCTCAGAGTGTCTGTCCGGGGTATGCAGTGGTCGAATTTTCTCGCCCAAGATGCTATTTTTTGGGTTTATGAAGTAGAAAATATCGGCACAACGAATTATGATCAGGCGACTTTCGGTTTCTTGGTTGGAACCTATGTAGGAGGAGCCGGCTCCGAATGGATAGATGACGCATCATTTTTCAATATTCGTGAATCCATTGTGTATTCATGGGACTTTGATAATTATGTGTCACCGGCAGCAAATCCCAAATGGAAAAACAATCCAAGTGACGTAGGATACATTGGCTATGCTTTTCTCGAATCCCCGGGTAATCCCTATGATGGAATTGATAATGACGGTGATAATGCAAATCAGCCTGGTAACACAGCGCCATTTTTTACTGAATCCTGTTTTAAAAGCCGTATTGTCAGGGCAGGAGATATATTGATCTTGATCGATAAAAACACTTATAAACGCACCCAGTTTATAATGCCTGATTCCACGGTAGAAGTTATATCAATGGGGGTTCCCTTCATGCTTGTGCCTGATTCCACAATTCTCGAAGAAGGCAATATGATTCTGGGAGATACCGGTCCGGAATTAAACCCCAACGCCTATGATAATATTGATAATGATTTGGACGGACTTATTGATGAGAACTATCAATTACATTATCGGGTGTACAAAGAGACAACAGATGGCGTTGTGCTTATAGATACGTTAAACCCTGTTCAATATAAAGACTACTTTACCCGCGCCGGGCTGTCCGATTTACTAATTGATGAAGCAAGGGATGACGGCATTGATAACGATGGTGATTGGGACATTGAAAGGGATGATGTCGGCGCTGACGGTAAACCAAATACCAACGATGAGGGTGAAGGTAATGGCGTGCCCACAGAAGGTGAACCTCACTTTGATTCAAAAGATGTAAACGAATCGGACCAGATCGGATTAACGAATTTTGATTATTTTGTGCCCTCCTGGGCAATTCATCTGGATAATGAAGAGGAGATGTGGCTTAGAATGACTCCGGGTCGTTTTGATGTACCTGAGTCTGTCGTCAAAAACAGACCCATTAGAGGAGAGGATGGGGACTTTGTTTTCGGATCCGGTTATTTTCCTTTGAATGCCAAAAAAACACAGCGTTTTTCAATAGCTCTGGTTTATGGAGAAGATTATAAAAGTGTAGTGAGAAACCGGCAGATCGCCCAATTGATATATGATTCAAATTATAATTTTCCGCGACCTCCGGATAAACCTACGGTGCATGCTGTTGCCGAAGACGGTAGAGTAATTCTCTATTGGGACAGGGTTGCGGAGAGTTCTTATGATAAAGTCCTCGATGAATATGATTTCGAAGGATATAAAATATACAAAGGAACCGATCCCTATTTTTCCGATTGTAAAACGATTTCAAATGGTTATGGTGAATTAGTTGATTACCAACCCTATCACCAGATGGATTTGAAAAATGGCATTAAGGGCTTTTTTGATTCGGACCCGCTTCTCTATCAATTGAGCAGCGGAAAACCATATTATTTAGGCAACGATACGGGAATTCAAAATTTCTTTATTGATGAAGATGTCGATAACGGCAAAACCTACTATTATGCCGTATGTGCTTATGATAGAGGAAATGCGGCAAAATCCATTTATCCCTCGGAAAATAATAAGTCCATTACTATGGATGAAACCGGAAAACTCACTTTCGACAAGAATACGGTAATGGTTGTGCCAAATGCGCCGGTATGTAATTACGATCCGCCGGAATCAGGTATTCCTCTTGAAAGATTATCCGGAACATCATCTGCAACGCCTTTTATGGAAGTCATTGATCCGGTTAAAATAGAGGATGCGACATATTTTATTACATTTACCGATTCTCTTGTAAGAAACGAAGTGAATGTGGCGTGGGCTTATTCTGTAATAGACTCCGCCACAAATGATACAATCATATTTGAAAATAGACACTGGGGTCCTGAAAACGGCGATGTATTTATGGGGACTCGTTTATCCTTCGACACAAGATATCAGAATCTCAACTATATTGCTATTGATACAACAACCACCCATTGGTCGGATACCAGTGCTCAAAATCTGGAGTATGTAGCCACCGAATTTGAATGGGAAGATATAAAGAGTATAAGATGTCCATACGATTACATGCTAGTTTTCTATGATGAATATAATTGTCAATCTTCAACTTTATCCAAAATATTTACCGCCGGATCACCATTAAAGGAGAAACCAACTAATTTCCGAATATTCGATGTTACCAGATCGGAAAATCCTATTGAAATTGAATATGGGCTAATTGATAAACCGCAACACCCCGGAACTATCTCTCACTTTGCCATTCTGTTTTTAACGACGCCAGACAGTTCCAAATTATCATGGCGCCTTGTCTTTAAGGATAAAAATTCAGAAACAATCAGCAAAATTCCGGCAGCGGGTGATACACTATTTCTTAATTTTTACAAACCTTTCAATTCTCAAGACAAGTTTGTCTATCGGGCATCAAAATCTTCTGTTAATTATAATAACCTTTCGGAGCAAATGAAAAAGATTAAAGTTGTTCCGAATCCTTACATTGTAACCAATTCATTTGAAAAGCCCTTGCCGTATGAAGTAAGAGGAAGAGGCGAAAGAATAATATATTTTACTCATCTTCCCGCTGATGCCAGGATATATATTTACAGCGCAGATGGAAGCTTAGTGCGCAAACTCCGGCATAATGATGTTTTCGAAGATGGTACTGTCACCTGGGATTTACGGACAAGGGAAGGTCTGGACGCCAGTTATGGTGTTTATTTTTACATAGTGGAAGCAGGTGGAAAGTCAAAGTCCCGTAAATTAGCAATAATAAAATAAGGTATTATAAAAGTTTTTGATAAAGCAAAAACAGGAAAAATGGTATTGTAAAAATGATGGTTTCGTAAAAAGGGGAAAATATGTCATTCTTGAACGAAGTGAAGAATCTCCATAACATTGTTCGTAAAAGCATTAGAGATTCTTCGTTATCACTCAGAATGACACTCCCCAGACTTTTTACGAAACCATCAAAAATATTTATGAAAAAATTAAAGAACAGGATTTGGAGTAAAGGAAAAATGGAAAATTGATGCAACACTCCATTAATCCAGAATAAATAGAAACAGGATAGATAATGATTAAAAAAACAATTCTCTTTATCACGATATCATTTACTATTTTATGGGCACAGGATAAAGTTGGTACTTCGGCTGCCCCATTTTTAAATATTCCGGTTGGCGCACGTGCTTCGGCGATGGGTGGCGCTTTTGTCGCTATCGCTAACAATTCTACGGCTACTTACTGGAATCCGGGAGGACTTTCAAGGGTTAAGCAAAACGAATTTACCGTCAATCATATGAAATGGCTTGTTGGTTCTGAGAAATATTTTATAAGTGCCGTCTATAAAGTTGGAAATGGCGCGGTTGGTGTAAGTCTAAATCAATTAGATTATGGCGAAGAAGAGATAACTACGGTAACTAACCCGGAAGGCACCGGAGAGCGGTGGGGCGCCCGAGATATGGCTGTCGGGCTCTCATACGCGGCTAATCTGACTGACCGTTTTTCTATCGGCGGTACGATGAAGTATATATCCCAGGAAATCTGGCATGAACATAGCAGTGCGTATGCCGTCGATGTTGGACTTTTATTTATCAGTCAAATCAAGAATATTCGTATCGGAATGAATATTGCCAATTTTGGCGGTGAAATGCAGATGACCGGAAAGGATTTAATGCAACCGGTTGATGTTGATCCCGGAAACGCCGGTAATAATGAAAATATCACGGCCCTTTTTCAAACCAAAAAATGGACTTTGCCATTAATGTTTTGTGTGGGACTTGCGGCAGATCCAATTCGCAATGCTTTCGGGCGGTGGACCATCGCGATAGACGCCCTGCATCCCAGTAATAATAATTTATACCTGAATCTCGGAACAGAGTTTTCATGGAAAGAAACATTGTTCCTCAGGACCGGGTATTCTTCTCTCTTTAAAAGTAATGCCGAAGAGGGACTTACTTTGGGATTTGGTGTTGCTCAACGCTTAAATAATATTTTTATCGGAGTGGATTATAGTTATATCGATATGAAAAGGTTCGGTGGTATTTCAAAGTATTCAATTTCAATCGGCTTCTAAGTGGTTAGAGTTAAGCTTGAAGATTTAATCCAGTGTCAACCTCGGTCCGAAACGAAACAGAAAAGAAAATCGTAAATACCTGTGGAGTAATGGCATACCTGAATTACACCATAGGATTAATGCATACCGTAAAATCCGGAAATCATCAGACTTTTTATCGATAAAAAACCAGATCCACTATTAGTGAACAGATATTTATTTCCACGGTCTTAACAAATTGCGGTTAATCAGACCGGACGCTGTAAATCATTTCATAATAAAGTCAAAGTTTGTCAGATGCTCTTCAGCATTCAGTTGTACAGCCTGATAGGTGGTGTCGGCGTAAAGATCATAACCCAGGGCTGAAACATCGTAGATGCCCGCTAAAAGGATCAGCATATACGCCCCGGATTCGCCTGTTAGTGTAGTGATCGAATCATCCCCGGCTACGGCATAGACGGAAATATTCTGAAGACCCGTTCCTGACGTATCAGTTACGGTTCCGGCAATGGTTCCCGAAGATTGGCTCTTAAAGACACGAAAGGTCGGCTGCAGAATATAGCGACTATCGTTAGCATATTTATAGATAGACCGTTCAGCATCGAAATCCAGATAAAATTCGACGATTTCATCGGGCGCGATGGAAAAACCGAGATTGAATTTGACGCCCGACTGGCTGCCGCTGGGAATTTTCAGATCATAGGTGTTGCCGTCCACTACTATAGCGGAACTATCGCCAAGAAGAAGTCGTTGCTGAGAGTAATGACCCGCTTCAAGTTCGGTTTGAACCAGCATTGCCATTTCGCCGTTGACCAGTTCCAGAAAATCGATAGTCGTATCTGTATCGCTTAACACAATCCAATCACTCGATGTATCACTTTCGCTTTCAGAGTCAGATTTATGAACGCTTACTTCGACAATATTCAAAAATATATGTTCCACATTGCCCTGGAAAGGTGCGTCAAAAGCCCTGATTATAATTTGCCCGGTTTCCGTTTCCTTATCGCTATTGCCGTCACAGCCAAGGATAAAAACAAGGGAAATGCTCAATAAAATGAGCAAACAATTCTTCATGATGCCTCCTGATATTTTGAATTATTTTTTCATGGTTAATTTTAATCAGTATCCGACAAAAGGAGAGTGACAAGGATCACAGAGAAAGTAGGTCTGCGGTGTGGCTATCTTCCGACTGCTATAAAAGCGATAATTACAAATACAATAAAGTCATTACGGTATAAATAAAATAAATATGGGGTTGATTCAATAAGTTTAATCGGTTAATTTTACATATGATAAAAATAAACCAGAATAAATGATTTAGCGAGGGAGACATCATGAACCTTAAGACCGAGATTCAAAAGTATTTTCAAGAGCATTCCGATGAGATTCGCAGTAAAGTTATTGAACTGACGAAAGAGATGTGCTCACAAAAAACTGTAAATGTGGTTTCCGAAAAGCTGCCGGAGCATCCTTACCTGAAATTCCGGGGAGAAGAATATCGCGTGGCGGAGATTGTCAAACGCGAGATGGATAAGATCGGTATTCCTTATGAAGAATTCGCCCGCATGGAGGGTCGTCCTAATGTAATTGGTAAAATAGGAAAAGATAAAAACGGCAAACGTCTTTTAATGCCCGCTCATATGGATATTGTTCCCGCCGGTGAAGGTTGGGATACCGATCCTTATGAAGTTGTGGAAAAAGACGGTATGCTGATCGGTCGCGGAACTCTGGACAATAAGGGACCGCTGGCGTCGATAATAGCGGCGGTTGATGTTCTAAAAAAATTGAAAATCGATAAAGAGCTGAACGGACAACTAATGATAGCCGCTCTTGCTGATGAAGAGGCGGAAGATCCTGACGGTATCGATTATGGAATCGGTTATTTAATGGAAGAAAAACTAATAGCTCCGACCTATTCGATTATTCCCGATATCGGCGAAAACATGAAATCCATCGATATTGCCGAAAAAGGACGCACTGTATTCAAGATTACCGCGATTGGCAAACAGGCTCACGGTTCAACCCCGGAACGGGGCATTAATGCCGTCTATATGATGGCAAAGTTGGTGAATGAAATCGAAAAACTGAAGTTTGATTATAAAGTTCACCCGGTACTCGGTCATCCGTCATTGAATTTAGGCGAAATTCACGGCGGTGCCGCTCCGAATATTGTGCCTGGCACCTGCGTAATCTATATCGATATCCGCTCGGTTCCCGGTATGACAAAAGAAGGTGTTATTGCTCAGTTAAAAGGCTGTGCTGACATGGTAAAAGACGGTAAGTTTAATATTGATGTAATGTCCTGGAACGAGCCCCATGCCATTGATCCGAAAAACGAAGTGGTGGATGCCATTCAGACCAATACCAGGGAAGTGCTTGGATTTGTTCCCGAACCCATAGGACAGGGTGGCGGCACGTATGCCAAAACCCTCAATCTCAAAGGTGTGATGGCAGTTGGCTGGGGTCCCGGCGACGACAACGCTTTTCACGTTGCCAATGAATATGTGGAGATACAACAGTTAGTGGATTTTGCGCTGCTGACCTGTCTTTGCGCCATTGATCTGCTTCACTAAAATATACTATTACAGTCAATAGAGCCTTGCAAAGGTTGAACATATCTCGCAGTCGGCGGGAAATCTTTGCAAGGCTTTTTTATTGTTTGAGAAATTCTTCCGCTTTGATTAGTTGTTCCGGCTTACCGATATCTAAAAACTGTGCCGGATCATGGCGGAACGCCCGGATAGGGTAGGATGAGCAAATTTGCAGGTAAAAATCGATTATGGAAAATACATCATCAGCGGGCATAAGTTTGAATATTTTTGGGGCGATTATATGAATACCGCTGAATGCTAAAGCCTCATTATTTCCGGAATCCCGGGCAGGACCGCGGATTTCACCTGTCTTTTTATTCTGCCAGCCCGTCAACTCGTCTTTATCGTTAAACAAAAGACATCGGGACGTAACGCGTTGGCTTACGGCGAGAGTCACAAGAGATCCGGAGCTTTTATGAGACATAGTCATTGCCGATAAATCGATCTTGGACAACACATCCACATTGTGTAACAGGATAGGTTCACTGCCTTGCAGAAGGTGGGCTGCTTTTTTTAAACCGCCACCGGTATCCAATAATTTTCCGCACTCATCGGAGATCTGAATATTAAAACCAAAGTTGTCATTTTGTTTGAGAAAGTCTATGATGAGGTCTGCAAAATGATGAACATTCACGACGATTTCATCGAAACCGTATTCTTCTAGACGATGGATAACATGTTCCAGCAACGGTTTTCCGGAGACTTCTATCAGCGCTTTGGGACGCTTGTCGGTCAGAGGACGCATCCTTGTACCCAGACCGGCGGCAAAGATCATTGCTTTCATTTTTGGTAATTACTCCGAAAATAATGCGGGATTATTATTTCATTTCCAGCTCTAAATGGCGGAGAACCAATCTGATATTGAATTTGTTTTTCAAATGTTTTGCTAAAGCTTCGGCACAATAGACCGAACGGTGCTGCCCGCCGGTGCAACCGAAGCTGACCATCAGATTAGTAAAATTACGTTGCAGGTATTTTTCTACTGACTGATCGATCAGGCTGTAAACATTTGTCAAAAACGGTTTAATGTCTTTTTCTCTATCGAGAAAATTGATCACCGGTTTATCTTTACCGGTAAAACCGGCAAATTCTTCATATCGTCCGGGATTGTGGATGGCGCGGCAGTCGAAAACAAAACCGCCGCCGTGTCCCGAAACGTCTATCGGGATGCCGCGTTTATAAGAAAAACTGTTAACCGTTATTGTCAGTGGTTTCTGGTTGGTACTTATTTTTTGCAGGCGTTTGGAGCGAACAACTTTTTGAAGAGCGTCCCATAATGCCGGAATTTCGATGGGTAATTGAACATTTTCCAGGATTGTAGTGAGATTTGCCAGGGCATAGGGGATACTCTGTAAAAAATGCTCCTTCTTTTCGTAAAATCCCCGGAAACCGTAGGAACCCATAGCCTGCATAATCCGGATCAGCACATAGCCGTAAAAATACCGGGTAAATTCTTCGGGTTGGATATTGATCTCTTTTGATACTATTGAAATGTAATGTTCAAGCAGGATTTTTCGCACCTCGACAGGCATATCGGCTTTGGAATCGTAAAGCAGAGACGCCAGGTCGTATTGTAATGCGCCCCGCCTGCCGCCCTGGTAGTCAATAAAATAGGGCTTGCCGTCTTTCAGCATCACGTTGCGCGACTGGAAATCCCGGTAAAGGAAATAATCGGTTCCTGCCTGCAACAGGTAATCGGTGAAGGTCTGAAAATCCTCTTCCAGATCTTGTTCATCAAAGGGAATCTGCGCCAGTTTCAGGAAATAGTATTTGAAATAATTCAGGTCCCACATCATTGACCGTTTATCAAAGCGTGAGCGTGGATAACAGAGGCTGTAATTCAGATCTTTTCCGGCGTTGATTTGAAATTTCGGTAGCTGTTCGATCACGGATTTGTAGATATCAATAAGCCGGTCAGGATAGCTTTTGCCGCTGCGGTTCTGATTAATGTATGTGTATAAAGTTGTATCGCCGAGGTCTTCCACGAGGTAGATGTTCTCTTCCGGGTTTTCCCGGTACAGAGCCGGCACATTTAATCCCAGGGAGTGAAAATGTTTGGTGAATTCGGTAAATGCCCGGTTCTCCTTTTTATCGGAATTATAGGCGCCGATAGCGGTCCGGGTTGTGCCTTTTATCCGATAATATTCACGGTACGATCCCGAAGGAGGCAGTGGTTGAATGGTGACCACATTCTCCCCGGACCAATCTTCAAATAAACGAATGAGCTCTTGTTCCGTATGTAATTCCATATCGGTGCGATTTTAGTGTTCATTTGTCAATTTATCAAGGTCAAAATTGTAAAATATGCTCTAAAAGGAATAGATCATCAGATTTTCCGTTGGTTAATTTAAATTGACATGAAGTAATAAATGCAGTAATTTGGAATAATTATGATGAAGAATATCATTAAAATTAGCATTATTCTTATTCTCTGGTTATTTGGCGCGCTTTCGGCTATAGGACAAGATGCGACGGTTACAGTGCGGAGCACCTTCATTGAGAACGGTCAGGAAGGCAGTGTTGAAATTGCGGTGATACCAATTGCTCCCGTGGCGGGTATTCAGTTTGAGTTGGCATTTGATCCGGAACAGGTTAATGTTCAAGACCCGGAATTTGTCAGCGAGCCGAAAGGTTTTCAGATTCATACCAGCACTAACAGAATTAAGAATATTGTCGTCAAATCTCTGATATTCAATCTGAATGGCGATACTTTTCAAGCAGAAGACGAGGTGCTGATCAGAATTCCCATTACTTCGGTTAATGATTTTACAGGCATCGTGAACTATGTTTTAAATAATCTCATTCTTGCCGGGAGTGAAGGACAGATTCTGGAAATCGACTATCAATTGGGAATTATTGAAGCAACCGGGAAGTTACCGCTTACATTTAAGGTTGATTCCAACTACCCCAATCCTTTCAAT
>JAGHBC010000160.1 GCA_021161185.1 Fidelibacterota bacterium | reverse complement strand
TATTTAAATGATATTTAACCGGTGTTAAAGGATCGATCGAGAAATTTTTCATAACTACCGGTAATTTCCAAAACCTGTTCGGGCAAAGCAATTAAACAAAAATATTTTATCCGTAGGTAATTTAAAATTATAGCATAAGTTTGCAGGCAGTATCCTTTATAATTAGAATATTACACTATCAATTTCCCTGTTCTCGTCGATCTCAGTATGAATCTGACAGTGTTCCTTGGGTTCGGTACCTTTGATAAATATCTCCGTTTCAACCGGACAATATTTGGAAGGCAGCAATTTGGTCTCTTTGCAGATTTCAACTTCGATAATTCCTTCAGGTCTTTCGAACGGTTTGCTTTTCCAGTTCATTGATTTGTGAGCGTCGCGCATGAATCGGGCCCAGATCGGCAAAGCGGCTTTAGCACCGGTTTGGTTGGGGCCCAGCGATACAGCCGGGTTGTCGACGCCAACATAAACACCCGCTGCCAGATAAGGAGTAAAACCGACAAACCAGGCGTCGCTGCAATCATTAGTCGTACCGGTTTTTCCGGCGGCAACATGATGAAATCCATATTTCCAGCGGGCGCTGCCACCGGTCCCGGAGTTAATATTAGTTTCCAGAATATTTGTGATAAGATAGGCGGATTCTTCGCTGAATACATATTCCTGCTTCGGTGAATAGCTGGCGATAACATTGCCGTATCTGTCTTCGATTTTTGTAACAGCTATCGGTTCAACCCAAACACCGTGGTTGCCAAAAATGCCGTATGCCGATGTGATTTCGATAGGAATTACAACCGCAGTTCCGAGAGCGATGGCATCAACTGCCGGCATATATGTCGTCAAGTGCATGCGGTGCGCGGTTTCCACGACCGATTTAGGCGAAATAAGTTCCTGAACAACCCGCGCCGCCACTAAATTCAACGACCGTCGGATACCCTCGCGAAAAGTAGTGAGACCGCCGGTGGAATAATCGAAATTGTGCGGTACCCAGCGTTTTCCATCGCCCTGATAAATAACGATCGGTTGGTTTAGTAACTGAGTGGTTACCGGAAAGCCGTTGTCAATGGCTGTGACATAGACAATTGGTTTGAACACGGAACCCGGTTGCCGTTTAGCCTGGGTAGCGCGATTAAATTCGGATTCTTTAAAATCCCGCCCCCCGATCATAGCCAAAATCCTGCCGGTAGATGGCTCGATTGCAACCAGGCTCCCCTGTACAAGCAGCGAATACCGCAAAGAGGGATCGATTGGCGCTTCGCCCTTTATCATTGCCTGAACCTGTTCAACCGAGAGAGTTGAATCGGTAATAATTGATTGAATTTCCAACGGATCATTTAAAAGCCGCTTATTCAAAATATCCTGCTGAACTTTTAAATGCTTTTGAAAAGAAGAGTCGGCGGCAGCCTGGATTTTTGTGTTCAGGGTTGTATAAATAGATAAACCGTCCCGATAAATATCGATGCCCAATTTATCGCCTTCTTGCTGAAGCCATTGCCTGACATATTCGACAAAATAGGGGGCGGTTGCCGGTGGCTGGTCCGGTTGTTGGACCTGAATGGGGGCATTGCGGTATAGCGCATATTCTTCCCGGGAGAGATAGCCGAGCTCCGCCATTCGGTAGAGAACCCGGTTGCGGCGCTGAAAGGCGTTTTGAGGGTGCCGTATCGGTGAATAGCGACCGGCATTTTGAATGAGACCCGCTAATAGCGCGCATTCATCAACGGTCAGTTCTTCCGATGTTTTGTTGAAATACCGTTTTGATGCGGCCTGAATACCATAGGCGCCGTTACCCATCCAGCTAGAATTAATGTACATTTCGGCAATTTCTTCCTTACTGTACATCCGTTCAATTTGAACCGCTGTGAGTAATTCCTTAACTTTTCTGGATATGGTTTTATCAAACCCGATCGAATCCCATAAAATACGAGCCAGCTGCTGCGTCATTGTACTGGCGCCCTGCTGTTTACTGAGAGTTACGATATTAATAACAACTGCCCGCGTGAAATCCCGCAGGCTGAGCCCCCAATGACTCCTGAATCGGGAATCTTCAATAGCTATAACCGCATTGACCATTGCCGGGGGAATTTTGTCCAGGGTGACATATGTTCTACGCTGAGTATATAATTCCTGGAGAACTTTACCGTCAGCCGAGTATATTCTGGTAATGAGTTCCGGATCAATATTTTGAAGTTGTTCAATGGACGGTAAATCTTTTGAAAAATGAGCCAGCACACTAATGGTGACGAAGGAGCCAACGACGTAAATTACCAGAATATATAACAGCGCCACCCACCATCTGAGAATTTTTATATGTCTGTCTGCACGTCCCATATCTGGTCAAATATTACGGTTTTTCTGTTATTTATACAATGCTCATGCGTGAAACACAAAAATTAACAATAAGGTTTTACGAGATTTTATGAATTATGTTTCGGATATTATGATTTTATGTATTAGCGCCGACATGAATTTCGAGTAAGGTTTTTTAATTTCATCGGCAACAGCCTGGACCTCCGCATGCGTCAAGGGTGTGGCACCGATACCGGCGGCAAGATTGGTGACAAGACTGATTCCCAGAATGTTCAGCCCTAAATATGCACCGACAATCAGCTCCGGGACAGTTGACATCCCAACCACATCGGCTCCCAGATCACGAATGATTTGCACTTCGGCATGGGTCTCATAACTGGGACCGATTGTCCAGCAGTAAACACCTTCGCTAAGATTAATTTTTAATTCGGTTGCCACACTTTTGGCAATGGTGGCAAGACGCTCGGAAAATATTTGTTGCGGAATTTGCTCGGCTGGAAGCACTTCGAGTTGCGTGAAATTAATATAATCCTTTAACAGAACAAGATCGCCCGGTTTCAGGACGGGGTTCATCCCGCCGGCGGCATTTGTTAATACCAGGTTTTTTACCCCTAAGTGGGAAAGCAGCTGAACATAAAAAGTGATTTCGGAAAAGGTCTTGCCCTCGTAATAATGAGAGCGCCCCTGAATGGCGATCAGGTTGGCGTTTTTAATACTGCCAAAAATAACTTTGCCCTCATGCCCAACGACAGTGGGCTGCGGAAAATGGGGAATGTCACGGTTATTAAGAGTCACATTTGGAGTTAGTTGATTGGCAAAGTACCCCAGTCCGGAGCCCAGGACAACGGCGGTATCCGGCACATTTTGGACTTTAGATAAAATATACTCTTCCGCCTGAGCCAGTTTATCCACGGGTACGATTACAGCACTATTTGGTTTCATTTTACTCCCGGTTTCAACATTCTAAGCCAAGTTATTCAGAATCTGCAAAGTAGGCAATAAAGAAATGAACCGTTTGATGACTGTTTGATATTGCCTATAGGATAAATTTCTTCGAAAGTTTAATTTTGCACCTGGAACAAGTTATTTATTTTGGAGAAACATATCATGAAAAACAGAAATTTGCCGGGGGTTGTCGAAACCCTCATTTTCGTTATGCTGCTAATATCCGCTGTTTGTGCCAAGAACGCCGGACGAATGGAGTCGAAGACCAAACCGGGTATCGAAGTCTTATTGGAAGAAAAAGTCGATCTGGTTAAAGGTAAAAGGGTCGGCCTGATCACCAATCCTACGGGAGTAAATTCACAGCTGGAAACAACAATCGATTTGTTGTATAATCATCCCGATATTAATCTTGTCGCTCTTTTCGGGCCGGAGCACGGGGTCCGGGGCGATGTAATGGCGGGCGAGAAAATTGATAATTTTGTTGATAAAAAAACCGGCGTTCCGGTCTATAGTCTTTACGGCAAAACCCGCAAACCAACCCCGGAGATGCTGAAAGATGTGGATGTCCTAATCTATGACATTCAAGATATCGGCTCGCGCGCGTACACATATATTTACACTATGGCGCTGGGAATGGAAGCCGCCGCCGAAACCGGCAAACCCTTTATTGTTCTGGATCGTCCAAATCCCTTAGGGGGAAATTTAATTGAGGGGCCGGTGCTAGATCCGGCATTCAAATCCTTTATAGGGATGTATCCCATTCCCTTCGTGTACGGTTTGACGGTAGGCGAGTTGGCTCAATTATTTAATAAGGAATTCGACATCAATGCCGATCTGACGGTTGTACCGATGAAAGGCTGGACGCGGGAAATGACTTTTGAAGATACCGGTCTCGAATGGGTAATAACATCGCCTCATATTCCTCACGGCAAGACCGCTTTTTTCTGTGCCGCCACCGGTGTGATCGGCGAGCTGCATACCATTGACATCGGCATAGGCTACACGCTACCTTTCGAACTGATAGGAGAAGAGTGGATCAACGCCAGTGAATTTGCCGAAGAATTGAACAGTTACAATTTACCGGGAGTGGTTTTTCGACCGTTGCATTACCGACCCTATTATTTTACCCGCCAAAACATTGAATTGCAGGGTGTCCAGATACATATCCGTGATATTGATAAATTTCAGCCGATGCGCACCCAGATCTATATCCTGTCGGCAATCCGAAAACTGTATCCTGACCGACAAATATTTGACACCAAACGCAGCGGCATGTTTGACAAAGCCATGGGAACCGACGAAGTCAGAAATGCTTTAATCAACCGGGAAGATTCTGACAAAATCATTGGAAGATGGCAAAAGGACTTAAAGAAATTTAAAAAGATCCGCCAAAAATATTTGATCTATTGATAGACGTAAAAGAAAATCGGCAATGTGAATTCAGCCCCGGCAACTGCCGGTAATTAACCTGCTCAGGAGAATCCGCTGCTGCCACAACCGCCACCGCCGGAAAATGATGATCCCGAACCACCTATTGAAGGCGCTGACATTCTACGCACAGACTGGTGTTGTCCGCATTCGGGACATTCAATTTCCGAATCCGGAGTGGAACTGGAAATCAGTAGTTCTTCATAGACTTTCCCACAGTTTTTACATTCGTATTCGAAAATCGGCATTTTTTATTTCTCAGTTTTTTATTCACACAACTTAAATCACTATTTAGATACAATGATTTTTGGCAAGTTACAATTTACATATCATTCCGTAGTGTGGGATGGAAAAAATGACAATGGCAATCCTATGAGCGCCGGTACTTATTTCATTAAAATGGTCACCGGAGAATATCAAAAACTAACCAAATGTACGTTGATTAAATAATCGAGAGAG
>JAGHBC010000052.1 GCA_021161185.1 Fidelibacterota bacterium | reverse complement strand
TTCAAAATATGTCTTTAAAAATTCCCGCTCCTTTTCTGTCGCATACGTTTTTTCATCAATCTCATTTTTGTGCACCTTCCGTTTATAATCGGGTGAAGGAAAATATTTGGCGTTTATCTTTGCCAATTCTGACAACAAATGTTCTTCAAAGCCAACATTATTATTTGTCTTTTGGTAATTAATTAATCTTCTGGTGATATAATCAGTAATTTTTTTGATTTCATAGATAGCATGCTTATCAACTTTAACGTTACTGATCATGGCATTAAATGCAGAAATATCAATTCCAATAGCATGCATACCCAATTCGTTGGCTTGAACCAGTGTCGTTCCACTTCCACAAAAGGGATCTAAAATGATATCGCCTTTATTGAAAAATACCTCCTTTTTATATTCATCAATATGTGAATCCAAGAAATACTCTACTAATTGAGGTATAAATTTACCTTTGTAAGGATGTAGGCGGTGAACATGCTTTGTTCTTTCGGATTCCCGATATTCGACAAAGGACAAATGCCAATTAATATCTTGATCTAATCGTTTACTCCATATTTTTTCGGCATTATTGGAATCATAATAATTTTTTAACTCATTTATATTAACTAATGGATTTCCATTACTGCCATGTTTTCTAATTCTCCCATATTGTACTAAATATGAAATATTCGAGACAGTGACTTTTCGTTTCAGATATTTCGACGCCCATTTGCTTGCATCTATGACAGATAACAATTTTCCATCATCTGTGTCAGGCAAAATCAGTTGTTCCATAAATTCTCCGAGAGCTTATCATGTTATATTTGAAAAATAATTGTGTCCATATTTTGAGGAACCTTTCAATGGTTTGACTTGACATCCTTAATCGCTTCCTCAATATCTGTCTGTTTGAAGCCATATTGAACAGCTTGTTCTCTTGCCTGAAGAATTAATTTATCAAATTCGCTAATGGACGGCGATTCAATGGCTTTTAAAATAACTACATCGTCTTTACCTAACACGACGAATTGCACCCCGGACTTTAACCCCAATTGTTTGCGGATTTTCTCTGGAATAACGACTTGTCCTTTAGAAGACATTTTAGTTGTTGAGATTGTTTTCATATTGCGCTTTTTTCTTACCAGTAAGAATATAAGTTGTTTTTCTCTGACATGCAAACAAACTATATCAGCGAATTCCCGATCTCGCAAATAATCGCAATTAATACAACAGCCGCCGGTTGTAAATATGACAATTTCCGGAAATTGAATTGCAAAGCGAAAACGGCGGGGCTTCTTAAATACGTCCCGATAATCAATCCGCTGACGGCGGTAGATAAAACCAGGAAACCGGTCAGCCTGGGTGGCGGCATTAGGTACAGCCCTTCGACAGGTTTAAAAATGAACTGCTGCGCCAACACCAAAATCACCATCCAGCTCAGGCTAATTACCGCCGCGCCGGCATAATGCCTGTTCTCATTATAAAGCTTTACAAAAGCGAGGACGACCAGAGATTCGAGCATGATGGATACCGCCGGATTAATGGCGCTCATGGGTGTTCTTAACGGAACAAACAGATCGGTGAGTTTGATTGCCGCAGCGATTACGGCGGTCAGGAAAATCGTGCCCTGTTTGCCGCTCATACGGAAGGCATTGAACATAAAATAAAACCCGATCGGGAACATGAACATGCCGGAAAAACCATTGGGCAAAAAATGCAGCAGGTAGCCCAGCGTGGCTTCTGCCATTCCCCACAATCCGCCGTAAAGCAGCACAGTTCGCAGTAATTTTTTAGTATCGCTCATCTTATTTCTCCTCAATTATTTTACTGTTTATCGCATTCTTGTCATTCTGAATCCCCGATTTATCGGGGTGAAGAATCTTATCCAACAAGCCGCCCCCTCTCAGAATAACGTGACTTGATTTTAATTGCTCCATGCTAACTCGCCAGATTCCTCAAAAAATCCTCCAACAATCGCAAACTGACCTTTTTCCGGTAAGCCGCCGATGACCGTGCATCGTCAATCGGTCGGATCAGCGGCGCATACTTTTTCACTATTTCCGGAACAGCGGTTTTGATCTCCGAAACCGGTTTTCTGATGATACTCGCTTCGATTTTCCGCGACCGGACAATCGTCGGCGCTACCGATCCAAAGGCGATGCGAATATCGGTAACGTTGCTGTTTTCAATATCAGCCAATCCGGTGAATGAAGCTTTGGAAAGGCTCATGCCTTTGCGTGTTCCTACCTTTCTATAATAACTCACGCCAAATTTTTTATCAGGTATTATGATCTCCGTTAAGATTTCGTCCGACGCCAAATCTGTTTTCCCCGGATTGGTGATAAATACTCCCACTGGAATTTTTCGTTCGGCTTGGCTGCTTTTCAGTACCAAAATTGCATCCACAGCATACAAATAGGGCAGCGTATCTCCAGCGGGCGAAGCATTGCAAATATTGCCGCCGATTGTTGCGATATTCCGGGACGGTGGCGATGCCATCAGAGATATCGCTTCTTTAAATACAGCCGGTATTTTGTCACTTTTTATCAAATCACTCAACAGCACTCCGGCGCCGATGTGGACTTGTCTATTTTCAACAATAATCTGTTGCAGATCCGGCAAGTGACCGATAAAGAGCAGCGGTTTATCAAAATCCGGTTTCAGCGCAAAGCCCCGGGCTTTCTGAACCATTAGATCGGTGCCGCCGGCGATGGGAATAGATGGATGTTGAGATCTAAATTCCAGCGCCTCTCGAAGATCTGCTGGTCTGAACCCCTCTACCATAAGCCTTTTCCTCTCTCGGCAGCTAATTTGATTCCCTCAAAAATCATATTGTAACCTGTGCAACGGCATAGATTCCCGGAAAGCGCGTCCCTGATTTCGTTGTCGTTGGGTTGAGGATTTTCCCGTAAAAGCGATTCTGTTGACATCACGATTCCCGGTGTGCAGAATCCGCATTGCACCGAACCGGCTTTTAGAAAAGATTCTTCAATGATTTTATAGCGCTCAGTCTTGCAAAAACCTTCTAAAGTTAAAATATGACGACCTTCGATATTGCCCGCGGGAATCAGGCAGGAATTTACTGCTTTGCCGTCCATCAAGACGACACAGGCACCACATTCGCCTTCGCCACAGCCCTCTTTAACACTGGTCAATTCAAAATCCTCCCGCAGAATATCCAGCAGGCGACTCACCGGATCGACCTGAATCACCTGTTTTTTTTCATTCAGTACAAACTCAATCTTCATGTTTATCTAACTCCATGAGATATTCGGGCGTGATTGGAATGTTCTTGATCGGAACCGACAGGGCATTTGACACTGCGGCGGCGATTGCCGGAGCTGCGCCCACAAAAGGCAATTCACCGGCGCATTTCGCCCCGAAAGGCCCGAATTCATAGGGATTTTCGATAAATTCACACGCAATCTCCGGTATATCCATCGACGTGGGAATTTTATAATCCGTCAGGTTGTGCTGCTTTAATTTGCCCTTTGATGGATTCATCACCTCAACGGTTGCCCAGCCGATGCCCTGGACAATGCCGCCCTGCATCTGCCCCGTGAGCGTCGTTTCATCAATCGGAGTTCCTACATCATACACCGCCGATACCTTTTTCACATCGATTTCACAGGTAATGGGATCAATTTCGACTTCCGCCACATTGGCGCCCCAGGAATAAGTCGGATAGGCATCACCGTGAAAAGTGTCATTGTCCCAGCGCAGATAATCCGGGTGTCTATAAACACGTGAAACCTCGATATTGTCGCTCTCATTCCAACGGTCTTTCAACTCCAGGCTAGCTTGTCTCAACAGACCGCCGACGATCATCGTCGTGCGGGACGCCACAGTGGGACCGGAATCGGGAATCAACCCGGTATCAATGGTTTCGCAGGTCACCTTTTCCATCGGCAGCAAAAGCGTATGGGCGACGATCTTTCTGAGACAGGTTTCGGCTCCCTGTCCCATCTCCACACTGGAGACTTTCAGGATTACAGTACCGCCGTTTTTCTTAAGGATAATTTTTCCCTTTATTAGCTGCTCACCGTTGCCAGTAAAGCCGCAACCGTGCAGGAAAAGCGCTACACCAACGCCTTTGTACTTGCCGTTACTTTGTATTTTGCGGCGGTAATCCGACATTGCAGTAACCTTTTCTATAATTTCCGGTAGTTTGACCTCATCCCAGATTTTGCCGCCGGTACAGGTCGGCTCGCCACGCTCCAGTAAGTGCCGTATTTTGTAATCCAGTGGATCAATACCTAGTTTAATTGCCAGATTGTGCATGAGCATTTCCATGCTGAAAATCGTCTGCGGCGCACCGAATCCGCGATATGCGCCCGAAGGTACGTTATTGGTCATAAAATTTCTGCCGCGCACGCTGAGATGGGGGAAATTATACACACCGGTTGCCGAAAACATTCCTCTCTGAAGCACTACCGGAGAAATTCCCGAATAGGCTCCGGCATCAAATTTTATATCAATTGCCAGGGCAATAACCTGATTTTTTCTGTCAAGCCCTGCTTTATAACAAACAATTGAAGGGTGTCTTTTCGTCGTACAGATAATATCCTCATCCCGGTCATAGATCATCATCACGGGATGCCCGGTTTTCAGGGATGCCACCGCTACTTGGCATGCCGTCAGGGATGGAAATTCCTCTTTGCCGCCGAATGCGCCGCCGGTGATTGATTGAATAACCCGGATACGATCTGAGCCCCAGCCGAGGACATCTTTAAGAGCGCCTTCCGCGTAAAAGGGGCACTGCATCGAACCGTAGATGAACATCGTATTGTCCCGGTACTCAGCAGCCATGCCCTGTGGCTCCAGATAGACATGCTCTTGCAACCCGGTATGGTACTCGTCTTCGATAATCTTTAGCCCATCTTGAAATGCAGCCTCCGGTTTACCCTTGGAATAACTGTATTCTGTAAAAACGGCGCCCTTTTCTTCCGCTTCGTCAAGATTGAAAATCGGCGTTTCATCCCGGTATTTGATTTTTATTTTGGAAATAATATCATAAATCATTTCCCGCTCGGGACCTACAACTAACAAAATCGGCTGCCCGATATAATTGACCTCTTCCTCAGCGAAAATAGGCTGATCTGAAACTACCGTGCGCATCCGGTTGATGCCTGGAATATCATCCTTATCAACGATAAAGTAGCCTTCGGGCAATTCCGGTTTTACAATGGATACAATTCCGGCTTTTGCTCTGGAGCTACGTACAGTTTTGGCAAAAAGTTGATTCTTAAACCGGATATCTCCGATATATTTCGCCTCGCCGCTGATTTTAGCCGGCGCATCGACCCGGGGAATGGGTTTGCTGATAGAATCTTTCACAGCATTTCCTCTTGAAAATAAACTTTTATTTTTTCATAGTCCTCAGGACTGTCCACGTCCAGACCGATGCCCGCATCATCAACATCCACTATAAATATTTCTTTGCTATGGATAAAATCCCGCAAAATCGCCGTGTCCGGCATCGCCAGGATTTCCGGGATGAGATGTCTGGCGAACAAGACCGGGTGCCCTTTTTTGCCATCGAAGCGGGGAATGACGATATCGTTATCGACGCTCAGAAGTTTTCGGTAGGTTCCCGGCTTTACCAGCGGCTGATCGCCCGGTATAATGAAAAAGCGCCCAGCCCGGATTTCCCGGATTCCTCTCTTGACCGACGAAAACATCCCCACTCTAAAATTTTCATTATAAACGGATTCTATATCAGGAAGATGCTCGACAATAGCTTCAATTTTTTCATATTGATAACCGCCAACCACAATGATATGCTCGCAGACCGTTGCTAAACCTTCAATACACCTTTCCAGCAGTGTTTTATCTCCTAACCTCAATTCCATTTTATATTCCCCCGCCCGTTCGGAGAATCCGGCTGCCAGGATTACACCTTCGACATTCATTCCAAATCCTCCAATGCGCTGATTGCTTTCGCCGGAAATTCGACACTTTTCTGTGCTGAATCAATATCTTTCAAGCCGTTGCCGGTTGCAAGGAGCACAATCGTGGCATCTTTCGGTAGTTCATCTTTCATTTTTAGAAAACCGGCATAGGACGCTGACGCCGCAGGTTCTGTGAACAGCCCGGCTTTGGCGGACAATTCTTTTTGGGCGGTGAGGATTTCATCATCGAAAACCGTCACACATTTACCGTCGTATTTTTTAAGTTGTTTCAAGACGTAATAGCCGTTACGGGGAATGCCTACGGAGATGGAATCGGCGACAGTTTGGGCATCAATCGGCGTAAATACGCCGGTCTCAAAGGCTTGCGTAATGGCATTGCTGCCTTCTGCCTGAACGGCAATTATTGTGGGAATTCTGTCGATAATTCCAAGTTTCATCAAATCCCGAAAACCTTTATAAACACCGCCCAGAATCACGCCGTCGCCGGTCGGCACGAACATATAATCCGGCGCTTTGCCCAATTGATGATAAATCTCCAGCGCAACGGTTTTTTTGCCTTCAATAGTCAACGGATTGAAAGCAGTATTGCGGCTGAGAACATGATACTTCCGGCTGTATTCCAGTGACAGGTCAAAGGCTCTGTCGTAACTGCCTGCTACCATAATTACCCGGGCGCCGTATTGCAGTGACTGGATCATTTTGGCTCTGGGCGCGGATTCGGGTAGGAAAATCGTAATATTTAATCCCGCGGCAGCGCCAACCCCAGCCATAGAGGAGGCGGCATTTCCGGTGGATGCCACGACAATTTCCCTGATTCCTTCTCTTTTCGCGAATGCCGCCACGAGATAGGATGCCCGGTCTTTCAGAGAGCCGGTCAGATTATGCGTATCGTCCTTGATATAGAGATTTGGAAAACTCAGATCGTCGGCAATATTAGCCGGTATCCAGAGAGATGTTCCACCGACGGGTATTTTCGGAAAGTACTTTTTCTCAACTGGCAGCAGGTCGGACATCTTGGGCTGATGATGAAAGTGACCGTCGAAAGCGACTTCCAGAATACCTCGTAGTGGCTTATCCTGTTCCTGTCGTTTGCTGCATTCCGGGCAAAGCATCCGATCCGGGGTGATTTTATATTTCCGACCGCATTCGGAGCATTGGTATTTAAAATCGATCATATCAGCGCTCTATTCATTTTAAATCGTTGGGTTCTCACTAATAAACCATTCTGCATAAGCGTTGAGTTTACCGGATAAATAGTAAGGCAAATTCAGTAAATAAAAAGATTTTCCTTTGGTTGTCCTGACCCGATCCACACCTATTTCTCCGGCATAAAGCCGAATCGCCCAAGGATGTTCTACCCGATCCATGAACTGATGTAACGACCTAAGAGAACCACTTTTTCCGGCTTTGATTTCAACCGGAACTAAGATGTTTCGATAGGGTAATAAATAATCGATCTCAGCGTTGGACTGCTTCGTTTCCCGAGTCCAAAAGGCTGGTTTTTGATCTGTCAGACTATCCGAAGCGATAATTTCCTGGTAAGCAATGTGTTCGGCAATCTTTCCCTGGTAAAAGCTGTGAAGGTCATTATATTCGAAAAACGAGACTTGCAAATTAGCGCGAAAGTTCAATAAGCCGGTATCTAGAAATTGAAGACGCGGAGATTTCTTAAGGTCCGGTTGAGCCGGAATCTGTACACTGGTTGTCGGATAGATCAACTTCACAAGCATCGCACGCTCCAGAGTTCTTAATACTTCGCTCATTTCACGCGAGCGGTAGTCAGAATTTCCAAATCCCTGAAATTTGATACGTTTACCGGCTTCCAGTGGTGCCGATTCAATCGCATGTCGTAAAAGAGCACCAATCGTCAGCGAACGGGCATATTTGGCAACGTCGTTGAGGTAGGTAGTCATTATCCCTTCATATATCTTTTTTAAAATGATGATGTCCGGTCTCTCCCGGTATTTTTGAATTATTTCCGGCATACCCCCGACCAGAGTAAAAGTGTGAAATAATTCTAAAAGAGTCTTATGCGCCAGTCGCGGAACGGGGATAGCGCTAAAATAATCGGATGCCAGATTTTTGCCCATTGCATTCAGGAACTCGTAAAAAGTTAAGGGATACATGTAGCGATATTCCACCCTGCCAACCGGAAAGGAAACCTGCTTATAATCCATCATTAATTCAAGAAGCGATCCCGCTGCAATTACATAAACCTCCGGCAACTCCTCGTAAAAATAACGTAAAATGCCAGTAGCTTCGGGTGAATTTTGAATTTCATCGATAAATATCAACCGCTTCCCAGAAGACAGATCAACATTCTTTTTCAGAGCAATCAGCTGGACAAGTTGCTTAACCGGTAATTTTTGTTTGAAAATGTTAAGGTCGTCTTCCTTCTGCAAATCCAGATAGACATACCGATCAAATTCACCGGCAAATATATTTACGGCTACGGTCTTTCCGACTTGCCGCGCCCCTCGTAAAATCAGGGGTTTATGGCTATCCTGATTTGCCCAGATTTGCAGTTCTTTTATAATACTTCGCTGAAACATTTAATATTACCGGCTCAATTATGTAACAAAGTCAAGGCAATTATCGGGATATATTGTAACAAAGTCAAGGCAAATATCGGGATATATTGTAACAAAGTCAGGGCAATTATTCAATTATGCCACGTATTCATCCCATTACGGACGCCCGCCCATGGTCAAAGCCATCACGGCTTTGGCGGTGTGCAGCCGGTTTTCGGCTTCATCGTAAATAATCGACGCCGGTCCGTCAATTACGGCGTCGGTGACCTCATTGCCGCGATCAGCCGGCAGGGCGTGCATATATTTGACCTCGGGCGCTGCCAGTTTCATTCGGCGTTCGTCGCAAATCCAGTCTTTATGTTTTGCCAGATTGTTTTTCATCTCTTGACGGCAGGCTTCTTCATTTTGATTATACTCATCAAAAGTGTAATTGCCGAATCCGCCCCAGTTTTTGGGAATCACGATCTGCGCTCCTTCAAAGGCGGTGTCCATATCATCGGTAAAAATGAGCTTCCCCCAATTTTCTGCGGCATTCCGTTTGGCAGCTGCCACAAGTTCCGGATACAATGGAAATTCCTTCGGCGCGGCGACTGTCACATCCATACCGAAGCGCGGAAACATCAATAATTGAGATAAAGGCACCGACAGCGGTTTGGCATGCGATATCGCATAAGCCCAGGATATCGTTACTTTTAACCCCCCGGTATCTTTACCGAAATATTCCTGAATTGTCATCAAATCGGCGATGACCTGCATCGGATGATAAAGATCGTCCTGCAGAGAGAGAATCGGTATCGATGAAAATTGTGCCATTTCCCGTAAATATTTATTACCAATGCCGTAAAAACAGTTGCGGCAGGCGATCCCATGCCCCATGCGGGACAGCACCATAGCGGTATCCTTGGCCGACTCGCCATGGGACAGCTGCATTTTGTCCGGCGTCAGATCGTGGGCATGACCGCCCAGCTGAGTCATCCCGGCTTCCATGGAATTACGGGTCCGGGTTGACTGCTCAAAGAACATCATGAACAGGGTTTTGTCCTGTAACAGGCGGTGCGGCTCACCGGTCGCGAAACGCCGTTTTAGATCGCCGGCGACATCCAGCACCATATTGATCTCGTTTTTGTTCCATTCCTGGAAAGTGATTAAATGTTTACCTCTTAATAAAGTTTGAGACATAGATACTCCTTTATTTACCAGTGGGCCCAAATTCGTTATAAACTTCGTAAAAACGGTTAATTATAATTTTCGTTAATTCTTTGTATTTATAATCTGTGTTCATCTGCGTGAATCCGTGGTTAAAGCTCCAAAATCCACGGCAAAAGCGCATAAAATGCCGCCGCTTTTTCGAGGTGATCAACAGGTACCTTTTCATTGGGCGCATGGGCATAGACCTCGTTTCCCGGGCCAAAACCGATGCAGGGGATTCCATGCCGACCGCAAATTGAAACTCCGTTTGTCGAAAAGGTCCACTTATCAATTCGCGGCGCGGCACCGAACAGCTGCTGGTGGGTTCTTACACCAGCCTGCACCAGCGGGTGGTCTTCGGGAATTTTCCATGTGGGAAAATATTTTTCAATTTTATAAACCCTGCCTTTGTAACTGGGGTTATCATATTCCGGCACCTCAATTCGCACATCATCGCCGCAGAATTGCGCCAATTCACCGACGGCGCTCTCTTTAGTTTCGCCCCAAGTCAGACGCCGGTCAATATGCATCCAAGCCTGATCGGGAATCGCGCATAACGACGGCGACGCCGTCCGAAACAGCGTCGGCGTTATTGTGCCCTTTCCAAGAAATTCATCGGTTTTCAGCCGTCTATTCAGCTTTTCGATTTCCAGCGCCACCCGCGCGCCGGAATAGATCACATTTTCCCCCCGTTCCGGCGCCGAACCATGAGCCGAAAGTCCTTTGAAATAGAGCTCCACCTCCATGCGTCCGCGGTGACCGCGGTAGAGTCCCAGGTTGGTCGGCTCGGTAATAAGGGCGAAATCGGGGACAAGTTTTTCCTCATTGATCAGGTATTCCCAACACATACCGTCGCAATCTTCTTCCATCACAGTGAAGGTGAAATATATCGAATAATCGCCATCGTAATTCAACTCTGTCAGAATCCGCGCCGCAGTGACCATCGAAGCGGCGCCGCCCTCCTGGTCAACAGCTCCCCGACCATGCACATAGCCTTCTTTGATTAATCCTGAAAACGGTGTCAACTCCCACTGGGACTCGTCACCGGTGTCCACGGTGTCGATGTGGGCGTCAATCGCCAGAATCTTCGGACCTCTGCCAACACGGGCGATCAGATTGCCCAGTCCGTCAATATGCACATCCTTCACACCGGCTTTTTCCAATAACTCTTTGATTTTCAGAACAACCTGTTCCTCTGCACAACTCACCGATGGAATTTTCACCATTTCTGACAGGCATTCGGTGGTGTAATCTCGGTATTCTTTGGCTTTTTCTCGAATCAGTTTGGCGATTTTCATATTATCCTCGGTTCTCATTAGATACAATAAATCTTTCTTAAATTTTCTATTCACTATCCACTCACCTTTTCTCCGAACTTTCTCCGAACAAATTGAGAATACTCATTCGGTGTAAATATTTCCTGGATAGTATCTGGGTATTTACCGGACATCAGAAATAATCTCCCAATATCCACCCTTTGCTGGTCCAATTCTTTTAATTAAACCTTTTTTCTTGAATTCAGAAATATATTTTTCCACCATTCTGGGTGATATACAGATAATTTCTGCAATTTTTTTTGCACTAAATAATTTATTCTTACTAATTAAATAAAGAATTTTCTCCGAACTGTTCCCCGAACTTTCTCCGAACTTTCTCCGAACTAATTGTGAATATTCATCTACTGTTAATATTTTCTGAGTATTTTCTGCCAATTCACCTGCCCACCTTTTCTGCCCACCTCTTCCACCCATCTCTTCGCTGACTTTATTACTGACTATTTCATCTATTTTTCTATTCCAAAAAATAATCTTAAACTGCATCAACTCTTCCATAAATTCCGGAACGATATTTTCATATTGTTTACAAGATTTAATAATATTAGAAAAACCCCGTCCCCATTGCTCAATAATTTTCAATTCCGAAAAAATTCTGCCAATTGAAAGATTACGCAATTTAGAGAAATCCGTTTTTCCTATATCATCCACAGAAAAGCCGACCGGCAAGTCACCCGGACTGGTTATCTCAATCCTATTATCAAAAATAGCAACTTTAATATTCTGTCCTTTTAGAAGATAATTTCTGTGAGTTACGGCATTGATAATTGCTTCTCTTAAAGCGGGAATAGGATATTCGTATTTTTCTTCTCTATATACATCACCAATTACAGCAGACAACTTTATATTCGATTTGATAAATTTTATTGCTGATTCAATCTGGTCAATGATACTTCCTCTGAATTCAGCCTTATCGATAAATATGTCTTTAGTATTTCCTTTGAAATGAGCACATTTTATCTGGGCAAAATCGTATTCAATATATTCTTTCTTGGGAAATAATAGCATTCCTGCCACAGTCGGATAAATTTTTTCATCTCTCCTTGCTAAAAGATTGAACATAAAAAGATGGTCTTCTTTTATCTGAATATCCTTTTTCTCTTTAAATATCTTTTTTATTCTTGGAAAATCCATATCATCTTTTGAAAATCTATAATCGATTTGAGAGTCATAACTAATATTTTCACCTCTAAATTGTAAGGATTTTATTATCTCTTTGCTTGCCAGCCTCGTACTAGAACCAACTCGAATATAAGTTCCATTTTCCATTCCTTTATTTTTTAGATAATATGGAGTTTCAATACCTAATGGAATTTTTATTATTACCAATGTTTTATTCTGTTCGGTGATAAATACCGCATCGATGCGGATTGTCGGACTAATGCTGTCAAAAGTGATATTAGATAGTTTTTCTTCCAATTCAAAAGGATTTTCTACTCCAATAATCCTTCTGTCATCATCTATACCAAAAACTATATTCCCACCGCTTCCATTAGCAAAAGCAATAATAGTCTGTAAAACTTTTTCTTTATTGGAATTATTCAATTCTCTTTTGAATTCTAATGTTTTACTCTCTTGTTTTCGTAGCAATTCTTT
>JAGHBC010000114.1 GCA_021161185.1 Fidelibacterota bacterium | reverse complement strand
CCGTATAAAACTAAATTATTATTACCAAGTTGGGGCGTTTCCTTGGTAACAATATTCCCCGTGACAAATATGCGCTTGCTTTGTAAATTAGCGACAGAATAATTTGCGATAGGTCAGGAGTTCTGAGTATCTACTTTTGTAATAATGATTATTGAGTGCTAATTTTATAACATGAAATCGCTTACGCGTAAAGACATTGAACTTATGGCGCCGGTTGGATCTTATGAATCCCTCCGGGCGGCGATTCAGGGCGGCTCCGATGCAGTTTATTTTGGCGTTGAAAAACTCAATATGCGTTCCCGCTCGGCGAAGAATTTTGCCTTAGTGGACTTAAAGAAAATTGTCGATATCGCCGCTGAAAAAGGAATTAAAACCTATCTGACATTGAATACCGTCATGTACAGTCGCGATCTGGATATGATGCGGCAAATTGTCGATGCGGCGAAGCAGAGCGGTGTTAGTGCAATCATTGCATCCGATCCGGCTGTGTTCAATTATGTTCAAAAACAGGGTCTGTCGGTTCATTTATCCACCCAGGCAAATGTCAGCAATATCGAGTCGCTGCGTTTTTTTTCCCGAATAGCCGACGTCATTGTCCTTGCCCGTGAATTATCTCTTGACCAGGTAGAAGAAATTTCAGAAACGATTCAGAAAGAACAGATTAGGGGACCTTCGGGAGATCTCGTCAGAATTGAGATGTTTATTCATGGCGCGTTATGCATGGCAATTTCCGGCAAATGTTATCTTTCACTGCATCAAGCTAATTACTCAGCCAATCGCGGGAAATGTCTGCAAATATGTCGTCGATCCTATACGGTCAGAGATACGGAAACCGGCAATGAGCTGGAAATCAACAACGAACATATTATGTCGCCCAAAGATCTGTTGACAATTCATTTTTTGGATAAGATTTTAGCAGCTGGCGTTACGGTACTGAAAATTGAAGGGCGGGCGCGCTCACCGGAATACGTTTACACCGTCACTCAATGTTACTCTGAAGCGGTAAATTCCATCTTAGCCGGAACATATTCCAAAAAGAAAATTGAGGACTGGGTTAAAAGATTAAAAACGGTATTTAATCGCGGTTTCTGGGATGGATATTATCTTGGGCAACGGCTGGGAGAATGGAGCAAGAATTACGGGTCTCAAGCAACCCGAAAAAAAGTTTATATCGGAAAAGGCATTAACTATTTTCAGAAAATAAAGATTGCCGAATTCTTAATCGAGACCAAGTCGTTGAAAATCGGCGATAGAATTTTGGTAACAGGACCGACGACCGGAATTATCGAGTCGGAGATAAAAGAGATCAGAGTCGATGACAAATCCACATCTCAGGCGATTAAGGGCGAATACTGCACAATACCACTGGAATCGGCAATCCGCCAATCGGATAAATTATATAAGATAACGGGTCTTAAATAAGACACTACCACTCCCAACCTTATTGAGTATCGGTTGGGAGTGATAATATTAATTATTTTAGTGAATTAAACTAAATTTATTAATACCGTCTCTCAGAATCTCTTGAGAATCTGGGTTTTGGCGGACGTGCTTCATCGATTCTAAGCGTCCTGCCATCAAAATCTTTTCCGTCAAAAAGTTCTTTTACTTTTTCGGCTTCTTCAGGTGTTCCCATTTCAACGAAACCAAAGCCTTTGTTGGTAATTATATTGACATTTTTAACTTCACCACATTCTTTGAAAAGATCTTCCAGCTGTTCATTGGTGACTGAATACTTCAAATTGCCAACATAAAGTTTGCTACCTTCCATGAAAATTCTCCTTGCGAACTTCTCTATAAAGATTTATGCCTAACATACGAGGTTTTATGCGGTTAGGCAACCTTACCCGGTAAATTTTAACATTGTGATCTTTAAGAGAAGCAACGTAACTAAGTAATTAAACGATTCCCTCCTTGATAAATATTCAGTGAATATCTATCAAACTCAAATAACGATACATTTTATAATAAAAAAATGAACATTGCAAAAGCTTTTTTACAAAAAATATTATTATTACAACATTTTGCCGAAAAAAGTGGAAATTAAAAGGCTTTTTTGTCATTTTGAACCTGGAAAACCTTGGCTCTCAGCCTTATTTCAGTTAGATTAAAATACCATGTCTGAAGTAATCTGTTTTTATGCACCTGTTTATCAAACGCAACTTATACAGCGTCTGCGGGAAAGTGTCCAATCCGGCAACAAAGTCGATTTCCTGTTGCCGTCAGTTCGTCATATCCGGCACCTAAAGAAATCCCTGCTAAGAGATCTAAAAGGCACCATGCCCGGGCAAATATATATGGGCACCTATATCGGGTGGGCAAACCGAATTCTGGACTGGCGGCGCCGATCGTATCAAATTATGTCTGCCGGTGAAGAGTGGTTTTTACTGTTTAATTATTTCCTGAAAAATCCTTCCGGCATTTCCGATTTTAAAACCGGTTCAGTGGGTTTATTTCAGCAGATTATCGTTGATCTTCGCGAAAGCGGATTCAGCGTAACTGATCTGGAAAGAGACTTGAGGAATATTTCCGATCCAAAGTTTAAACTCTTAGTTTCACTTTTAAAATATCTTGACCATTTTGCGAGAGAACATCAATTCGCATCCAGTTCAACCGTCCTGCAATTGGCAAATTCCATACTGGCAGAAAAAGGCAGGCTTCCGATCGGCGATCTCCTGGTCGTTGACGGATTTTATGAATACAATCCTGTGCAGAAAAGTTTTTTGAAAAATCTGATTTCTTTATATAATCGGATATTTATTTATACACCGGACAGGGCGACATCTCATCCTGTGCTCAATTATTTACAGCCTATCAACGAGGAGATAAAATGCAATTCAGAAATTGTCATTCCGCCAAACCCCAAATCAATGACGTTTTTCAATCATCTCGCAGATTCTGCATTCCGGCATCAGTTTAAGAAGACAAAATCTCTGTCTGACCGGGTACCCATATTATATAACGATAATTGGGAAAAATTTGATGTTAAAATTGTCCGTTGTCCTACACGACGCAGGGAGGTGGAAACTGCCGCCCGATCAATTAGACACTGGCTTAATAACGAGGTCGCCATAGACCGTGTTGCCGTGCTATTCAGAGGGGGTTTTAACTATTCGAAGCTGATCCGCCTGATTTTCCCGCACTATGGTTTGCCGGTACCCGATAAAGACAGAAAATTATCTGATACAATTCCCGTCAGGCTAATTCAAAAAGTATTGGAGATAAACGAAAAAAATTTCAGTTACGAAAGCATTGTTGATTTAGCGCGCTTTTCCGATATTCGCCGGTATTATGGCGCCGAAATCATTCAAAAATTTGAATATAAGTCAGCGAGTTGGGGGCTTTCCTTTGGTAATGACACCTGGATCAAACAACTGGAACGCCGCAAAGAGTACCTTAAAACATTAATGGATTCAGAGATAGATGATGATCGGGACAAGGAGTACTTTGCTAAAGAGATCGACGATATTGATAAAATTTATCCGGTACTCAGTCAATTTTTGAAGGATATCAGCTTACCTGAAAAAGCCGGCTGGATACAGTATGGCAACATTATTTTAAAATTGCTTGAGAAGTATTTTGATCAAAAAGGCAGCCCGGAATATGATATTGAGGCTGTTGATAATATTCGTTCCGTATGTCGGAAAATGGTTGTTTTAAGCGACCGGAATAATACCGTATGTCTGCGGCACTTTACGATGGCTTTTAATGTAATGACGGATTCTGTTGTTTTGGAACAGTCTGTCCGGCAGCCCGACTCAAAAATTTTGTTTTCCGACATCATGAATACCAGAGGAGAACAGTTTGACAATGTAGTTGTTCTGGGGATGATTGACGGTGAATTTCCCATGAAGCGGCGGGAAAATCCAATATTGAATAAACGGCAACGGGATGAATTCAATGAGCGGTTCGGCGTAGAAGTTTTTTCGTCAACCGGCACAAATATCGCCGAAGAAAAATATTTATTTTATCAGGTCTTAAACCAGGTTAATACAGCACTGTTGATTACTTATCCTCAGTCCGACAGTAGTGGGCATAGTTATACGGAATCTCCCTTTCTGAATGAAATAATGGGATTTGCCGACGGCAACGATTCGGGAGACCGGATCTCTTATGAAACCGTTCCGGCGTCTGCGGTTATTCCTGAAATAGGCAAGGCGGTATCTGCAACCGAAATCGAATGGAATATTTTTCAGCGTCATTGGAGATCGGCGGACATTCATTTTCTCAGGGAATTTATTTCTAAGGAAAAACTCGATAGTTTGTCTTTAAAAATCAGTATCGAAAACCTACGCAGGGAAAACCGGCTGACAGAATGGAACGGCGTTTTAAATTTATCCAGATCCTTTGAAGAGTGCTTTGAAAAACTGCTGTCGGTAACACAGGTACAGCAATATGCGTGGTGTCCTTTTCTTTATCTTTGCCGGTATGTCTGGAAAGTGGACACGGTTGAAGAACCTACCGCGGAGTTACCACCCTTATCCGAGGGATTATTGATACATGCCTTGTTTGAGTATTTTCTGAAAAAAGCGCACCACGGTACGCTTGAACAGTGGCGGGAATATCTGGACAGTGATCTAAACAGCGCGATTGAAGAAGCCATTAAGCATATCGATACCCGCTTCAGAACGAAATTCGGCTTCACGGAAGATATTGTCTGGCATAAAAAATTAGATGATTTGCGGAAGGGATTAAGGCTTTTTATAGAGCGGGAAAGAGAATCTCTGCAGAGCCGATTCTATCCTCAGGATCTTGAGCAGGATATACGCTATTTGCTGAATGTTCCCGCCGCTGATCCCGGCAGACCCGGTTTGAAAATTCCTTTCAGAGCGAAAATTGACCGGATTGACCGGAATCCCGACGGCGATATTATGGTAATTGAATATAAACGGTCCCGTACTTCGGTCCAGGATCCGTTTAAGGGTGTTGAAGAGGGGATTCATTTTCAGATTCCTTTTTATTTGCTAATTGCCCGTGAGAAATATCCGGATAACAAATTAGGCGGCGCCTATTCATATATATTTTACGAAGGGAAATTATCTAAAGGCATCATGACTGGTCCGCATTACAGATATGTTAAAGTAGTGTCACCGGAGGAAATAGAGAATTTGCTGGACCAGACCCGAGGTAAAATCATCGATATTTTACAGCAAATTCGGGACGGTAATTTTGCATTAAACCCTTACGATCCAAAGCGCCGTTGTAAACATGGAAAGTGTGAGTATTATGATGTGTGCCGAATCGATACACGGCATCTGGAAATTAGCGATGAAGATGCCTGAATCAGATAAAAAGGCTATAAAGAAGAAGAACGAGCAGGGCGCCCGATGTCGTGCAGGCAAAATTGACAACGTCATTATCAATCCAGCGGATACCGCTGATCAATTTGGTTTTATAGCTTTTACAGTGGATTAATTTTTCAGTTGTTTTTTGACAGTTGGGACAGAGATATTGAGCCTGAATGGTAGCGCCAATGATAGAATCAATCAGGGCGCCGCTGATACCACTGATTGCAATGATACTGAATAATTGGATTATGGATGCGTTAATTGGGAATATTCCGCTTAAAGTCAAGATTCCGGCGCCTATAAAAAAACCGGAAGTTCCGAGAACAGTGACTCCTCCCGAAGTGCCCGGGGGAACTTTATCGAATGTCAGAATATGGCGGGGTTCTTTTTTTGAAAATATGCCGATCTCGGTTCCCCAGGTATCTGCCGTTGCCGCTGCCAGTGAGCCGAGGAACATCAGGTAATACAGATCATTGGATGTGAAGTGATATAGAATCGCCATGATCAGTGAAATGCCGCCGTTGGCATAAACCTGCATGATATCCCGCCGGCTGCCTTTTTCGACCATTCCTTTGAGAATGGTCCGTTTCAATTTTCCGATTTTTGACAGAATCGACGATAAAATAAAAAATGTTGCCATGGGAATAACCCAGAAAATGCCGCCGATGGAAAAGACAATCGAACCGAGCAACATCGCTCCCGCAGCGCCGCCAAGGGTTAAGGCTTTTAAACGGTATGCCGCGAAAGCCAGCAAAAATGAAAAACTTATCCAGCCGGCGATCGCTAATTGCTCCGGAAAAGTTGTGTGCAACATGATATCCAGCATGAGAGCGCTGAAAAGAGGCAGCGTTAAATTATCGGAGCCGGCAAAGGAAATGGACTCGCTCAGAGCGGCAACAACCGCAACGGCAAATCCGATGAGCAACAGACTGCCCGGGACTAATATTTCATTTCCCTGTAAAGAACGCAAGACCGGTAAAGTGAGTATTGTAATCAGAAAAGCGCTGATAAAAACTGTTAGCGAGCCGGGCAGAGATTTTTTATCTTTCCAAAAGGTAAATTCCAGGGGCTTTTCCGCGTGTGCTCCAACAATAGAAGCGATTGGATCGGAAAGCGCCATGATAAGCATCCCGACTATTAAGATAGCCGGATTAGAGGACCAGTAAAGCAGGATGAGTATCAGATATGAAACCGGGAAAAATACCGTCCCCAGCGAGAAACGCGCAGTTGAGTGCATTCCTTTCATCCGGCTGGTTAGAATGGCGATGGCATTGAGAATAATAAAAATACCGGCAAGAACAGCCGGCGGGACCGGAGATTTAAATATGAAAGGACTTGGCATGACTAATAAGCCGACACCGACATGGACAAATTGGCGGGTGTTTTCACCGGAGATATGCAATTGTTTACGGAAAATCTCGCTAAAGAATACAAAACCCAGGATTATTCCCAGAAATATCCCGAAAGTAATCCACTCTGAACTAAAAGGTTGATATATTGGCACTGTGACTCCCTGTTTATTCGGAGGTTATTTTAGAGAAATTACAGATATTTTTCAAGTTATGAGTCCACTAAAAAAAGGTATAATTCTACAGAAAGAAACCGTTGAAACGGTTGGATTGTTTGGGCTGTGTTTTATTAACCCCCAACTTAAGTTGGGGGGTAATAGTAAGTTACGTAGGCACAGAACTGTTTTAACAGTTTCCATAATCACCAGATGGATTCAACTTTTGATGCTTTTTTTAGTGGACTCAGTTATTAAACCGAAGATACAATAATAGAAATTTATG
>JAGHBC010000016.1 GCA_021161185.1 Fidelibacterota bacterium | reverse complement strand
GATATGAATTTGAAGATCGTTTCATGGTATTGGTCCTTAATTATAATTTCCCATATTTTGGGTAGCATCCCAAAGCCCCAGCTTTGGGATGCTCCTGTTTTAAAGCTTGGGCTTTGAAACGAGTTAGAAAGTTTAAATTTTTTGAGTAAGTTGACAAAATTGTTTTTTTAAGATAACCCCCAAATTCTTTTGGGTGATAGTTAAAGGTAAAAACAAAGATCAAGAACCGATTCATCTTACAGATCCGTATGGATCGGTTTATCATTTCTATTCGTAAGTGAAAAGACAAGAATACTACATTTGCCATTGAATAAACCGCTGAATCGGTTATTATTTCTAGAATTATTGTTACACCATGATAAATCATGCTGTTGTCTCAAGCCTGTTAAACCACAGAAAATGAAAATTCCTATATAATCGAATTAATCTCCCCATATTGGTTCGACAATTTTCCCTATAAAAAGTATCGTACCGGAATGGTTTTCGCGAATTGCGAACACAAAGGGGCGATTTATATGCATCGTAATACCACTACCGATGGAGGTAAAGCTAATTTCAACTGAAGTTACGGCTGCTGCTTCGGTGCCTTCTTCGTTGACCTCGACGAAAGTTTTATGTTTGACTTCACTGATATACAGATTGCCATCGCTATTAATCTTTGTGAAATCTGCTCGACCTGGCTCAAAGGCGATGGACATTCCGAGTGCTGATAATATGTCATTTAGCGATATTTCGTATTCGAGTTTGAACTTCGGTAAAAAAAGATTCACTTCTTGTTCTGAAAAACTGCCAAGCCAGGAATTCCAGGTGTTATTATTCATCTGAGCGATTAGTGAATCGGTGTCAATTCCCGGTTTTGGGAGTAGAATTGTCATACTGAAACCGGCGTCGCCATACGGTAGGTCGATTGCCTGAAACTGCTCGTTTTCAAAATAATTATGATCGCATTGGTGACTCATCATTTTGCATCCTTTTTCCGAGCCATCCGGGAGATAGAAAATGTCATCGGTAGTATTTTCCTCATCGAATTCATAAGTCCATGTGCCTTTAAAATAGATTGCATTGATAAGAAACATTACAGTGAGCGGATCAATTGGCTTATCAACAATCTTTTCGATTTTTCCATTTGTATTTTCATTTACCCAGGCGTTAATAATATCGGCGGCGTCATCGCTACTGAAGTCAAGAGCGCGAACGACAGCATCGAAATAATCCTGATTAGTTGTCAGAAAATCATTTTCCACCGGAAATCCTTCCCGATACCAGATGGAATTTGCAATATCGAAAATTACCTTTGGATCGAGTTCTGTTAATAGCTCAATTAAACTCCGGTAGGATTCATTTACCTCTTGAATAGTCAAATCTCCGTATTCAAGGGTTTCGTGCATTGCTTCTAATGTAGTACTATCCGCACCATTGTATGTCATTCCAAGCGCCATTGAAACGCTGAGCGGTGAAATGAAAATGTTTTTATCTTGTTCGGTTTCAACGATTTTCCCGAACAATTTCAATCCGAACTTGTTGTCTGATTCCGTTAATTTTACTTCAGCTGTGGTTAGATTACGGACAATATCCGCATTTGGATTTGTAGAACTATCCGAACAATTAATAGACATTATGCAAATTGTTGCTACGATTAAAAAAATTAATAGTTTCTGCATAGCCATTACTCCTTGCTTCTTTTTCGTTTTACAGATGTTTTAACATAATCAGATATACTTCCTGTAGGCACAAAAAGATTCAAACCCAGTTTAATCTGGGAGTCAGCAATTCCTTTGTAGTTTGTCTGGTACAAAACACCGGAATCGACTGAAAGCCATTTCGTAAAGAAAAATCGGACGCCGCCAATTCCGACATAAGTGTGTGACAATTCAATTTCCTTCGTCTCCATATTATATTCGTGTTTGGAATCTGTTTTTACTTCAACCATCAGTTTTGTTTGTGGATTATATTCGATTTCAAACCCTGCAAAACCGCCGATCAGATTTTTCTGTCTTTCTTCCGGAGCATCATTATCTTCCAGCCAGATATAATCGACAGCCATATCTTTAACCCGAATATCGGTTAACGTAAGACCGGAATGAATTTTTATTGGGCCCAAAGGAAGTGTAGCAACTCCATACATTATTGTAAATCGCGTATTATATCCTATTGAACTCACTGCACATTCATCTCTTAGGGTAGATTCGTTGTAAGCGTAAAAAGATTTATTGGAGTTTAGCGCTCTCCAATCGCTTCTGACATCTTTCCAATCGGCTGAGCTTCGTATAGAAACAGCTAAAGTAGGGAAAAAACTCAGACCGAACAGATTTTCCGGAATCAGTTGGATTTTAAATGCTGAGGTGGATACTGCAGGTGAGCCTTGAGAAATGTTGTTTATTAGACCGACTGTACTGAATTCAACTTCAGCGATATTTCCCAATCCCATTCCAATAGTACCAAGAAATGACTGCTGTACTGCTACGCCAAAAGCGCCTCCGCCCATCAGACTGATATCTTTTGAACCGAGAACTCTTGCGGTTGGAATCGTAAAAAGTCTTGGCGGGTCAACGCGCCCGGAGATGAACTTTTCTTCTTTATGCCTTTTCTCATTTCTTTTAGTCAGCCATGCTTTGTATTCATCATCCATTGATTCGCCGCATGCGAGGCAGAATTTATTAGTAGAAGGATTCTCCTGATTGCAATTCGTACAGATCAGGAAAGTTTGGCTATGCAAAACAATTGTGAAAAATAAGAGAAAGACAATTGTTGCGACAAATAATTTGCTTCCTTCCATTTTTTCCCTCTCAATCAGTGTTTGAAATGAATATTGTTGCTTCATACTCCGAGTAATCACGCTCTTCATGTTCATAAGGATAAGGGTCGAGTTGTAGTAGCGATAAACGGTAACCTAATGTATCGACCGTTACATGATTCACCGTATCTTCAAGATCTACATATCCGTAAATGGGAAGTTTTATAAAGTTTGCCGCCGGTCCGGGTTTGCAAATCCAGACTTTTATTTCAGCAACGCCTTCCCAGAAACACCTCAAATTAGTAGGACAACGCGAATCAGAGATAACTTCGCAGAATTCTATATCAAAATTATCGGGTTTTACCGTTACGCTCTCTCCACATTTTAGAGTGAAGATTTCATTTATATTTACAAAAACATTTTCGGGTTCTTCATTATCACAGGTAGCAATTAGTGTTAGAAACAAAAGCAACAGAAAGATAGCGAGGAATTTTTGATTTGAGTTATTCATTTTGTAAATCTCTGCGTTTTCTCCATTTAAATTCGTTGCCTTATTTTAGTAAGTCAAAATCTATTCCAATTATCTTACAGAGAGGAGAAAGGCTTATTAAGTAGATACGATCATCAGATATCTGATACTCATATCAGATTTCTGAGGGTGAGATTGCTTATTTATTGGCAATACGGTATTGGAGTCCCGCAGACACGAACCATTTATTATAATATTGATTGCTGTAAACAGTTTCATTTTTAATATAGGCAACTTTCCCCTGAAGAGATATATTCTTCGTGATCGGTCGTTCCCATCCTACCAACAATTGATTTTGAATATTTTGTTCGGGATCGGGATTTGAAAATGTAAACAGTTTGGCATTTTCTTCAGAGTATTGTTTGAACTGGTATTCGGCAATGAGTTGAACATAAAATCCGGCGATTTTCCGGGTATTGAAAAAACGGATGGAAGCGGATTGAAAGGATGAAAAATCGCTGTTGGAGTATAAGATCATGTAGCGGAGATATATTCCTCCGATCGCCTTTTTTCGAAATTCTCTTCCCAGTTGGATAAATAACGTATTATCCTTCTGAAGTGGTAAATTCAACGAATCGGCAGATAATGGTCTGTATATTGTTCGTTCGGAATAGCGAATGGTGTGATAGGAAATCCGGGCCGATGTTGTTTTTTTCGATGATGAGTTATGATAAAATTGAAGGAAAAGTCCGATCTGATCCGAAGTGAATATCGGCAGTGATTGGAAATCGTTATACTGATACTCAAAACCCGCGAGGGCTTTAATTTTTGAATGAGAACTACCGATTGATGAACTGAATAAACTGGTTGTATAACCACGGTTATCGTTATACCACTGCTTATTGAATATTCGTATATCCGATTGAAATGTCATCCGGTTGCTTAAAGTATAATTATGGCTCAATACCAGCATATTTATGGCTTTGTTTTCAGTTTGGTACTCATTATACAGAGAAAGGTTCGACATTAAATTTATATAAAGCTGTTGTAGTCGCGATTGTCGTTTATGTGAAAATCCAAACCAGGTGTGATTACTCAATGCCGATGTGTCTGTAAGTTTTTGTTCGAAAATATTAGTCTCAATTGCACATTCGGATTTTGCATAAATTGATAAGCTTGTCACTGTTTGTGAATAAAGGACATCGGTAATGAAAATTATAAAAACAAGATAAAATGTACATTCCGACAATTTTCGTCGTTGAATAGGGTAGGGTACTATAAATCGCCTCTCTGTTACTGGAATCGAAATCCTCTTTTAACGGTTAAGAAGTTCCTGTTTCTGATTTATATAATATGTGCGAATCGAATCAAGCGTTGAAATATATTGCGGAAGTTCTGATGATTCCAGATCTTTGATTACCGGCAGGTAATCGTACTCTGTAATAGGAGTTACCAGCGGAAGTGGTTGCGTTGTAAAGACCCAATTATTGTAACCCCTGTTGTTTAATGGACTGTCGGTGTTGTCATAAAAGGCGCCCAAATTTACTTCAGGTTCGGATGCTGTTTTTATACCTGATTGATAGGATTGGTGGTCAATTTCTCCGCCTAAAGCTGTCATCTCCATCGCGAATTGGTCTAATTTAGTTCGTAACGCTTCCTCTTCCCGGGCAGCATCGATCATTAAACTGATATGCTGAATTTTTTCATCCAGGAAATTAACAAGATCACTTTTCAATTTGTCATTTGTTCTACCCAGTTGAATAAAATCACTGATACTCATTTTTGATGGAATTGCCATATCGCTAATATGGGTGTAATATGCTTTTGTATCGATAATCCAGTTCCGAATCTCGATGAGCCGGATTAGATAATCCAGACCGGCTTTCCGTTGATCGATGGGTAAATCGGTATTTAATTCTGTCACCAGGGAATCCATATCGTTTGTAATTAAAGCAAAAAGGGTGGAGGATATCGCTCCGGCGGAATTCTGTAATTCCAACAACTGCTGGTAATAATTCAACCTATCAGTATTAATCGCCGCTTTTTCTTCGGTTAGTTTGACTACTTTTCTGCGATTCAGCCACGACGGTTTTTTTTGATTGTCAAGAAAATTGATTTTATTATCAATATCTGTAATCTTCGCGTCCAGCTTCTCAATCTGTTTATTTAATCGAATAATTTTATTGACAGTTGCAGACAGATCGGAGCGATAATCGTTCATCCGGTTTCCGGCGAATCCACTTTGTATTAAAACCAATATTAAGATGATAAAGACACCAGATATTTTCTTGCTTAAAACTGCCGGCGAAATTATATACTTCATTTTTTATTCCATGTAATCTTATTGTTTTGAAGATGCTGAAAAGTCATACTCATGTTCTTCAATTCCATACTTTTCCATCTTATAATAGAGCGTGCTGGTTTTGATATTCAGCTGTTCTGCCGTTCGCTGCTTGACACCGCGGCAATCTTTCAGCGCATTAAGGATCATTTCCCGTTCAATTTTTGTGATGTATTCCGTCAAATCCCGGTTCGGAAGCGGAGGAGTATTTGCCGGGAATTCAGGCGTCTCGGTAAATGAAAACAGCTCATCGGTGAAAAGATTATCTTCAATGAAAACCAGGGCGCGTTCGATAAAATTTTCCAGTTCACGGATATTTCCCGGCCAGGAGTAGGCTTGCAGCTTTCGTAAAACGCTGGTCTGGATATGCGGAATTTCGCGCTTCAACTTATGGGATTTGGCTTGCAGAATATAATCAATAAGCAGCGGAATATCCTCTTTTCGCTGTCGTAGCGGAGGAATATGAATGGGAATGACGTTGATCCTGTAAAAAAGATCGGATCGGAATAAACTCTCTTTAACTGCCTGCTGGAGATCTTTATTGGTTGCTGAAATCAGCCGGAAATTGCTCTCGATAAACTTTTCTCCGCCGACCCGCTGAAACTGTTTGGTTTGGAGGACTCTGAGCAGTTTTACCTGGAGGGTAGGAGACATGTCGCCAATTTCATCCAGAAACAGGGTTCCTTTGTTGGCTTGTTCAAATTTACCGGCGTGTGTGCGAACCGCTCCTGTGAATGCGCCTTTTTCATGTCCGAATAGCTCACTTTCAAGCAGCGATTCCGTCAGAGCGCCGCAATTAACCGGGATAAACGAGGCGTTTTTATTCGGGCTCTGTTGGTGAATAGCCATTGCAACGAGTTCCTTGCCGGTTCCACTTTCGCCGGTAATCAATACCGGGCTGTCGGATGTCGATACTTTTTTAATCAACGCCCGGATTTTATTGATCACATCTGAATTACCAATGATCTGGTTTAATTCGTTATCAGAGCCGGTAATTTTCTGACGGAAGGCCCAGCGTTCGTAGATAGAAGCGATTTTGGATCGGAGTTCAGCAAGTGGAAAGGGCTTGGTAATAAAATCCTCGGCGCCGTTCTTGATTGCATCAACCGCAATATCGACTGTTGCAAATGCCGTAATGATGATGACATCCAGAGCCGGGAATTGGGATTTAACAATTTTGAACAATTTTATCCCGTCGATTTTGGGCATTTTAATATCGGTGATCAGAAGATTCCAGGATTCTGACCGGCATTTCTTCAATCCCTGTTCACCATCGACGGCAGAATCAACCGAATAGCCCTCTTTTCTAAGAGTGGCGACGATCCCATCTCTGAGAGATTCACTATCTTCGACGACGAGTATACGGTAATTCTTTTTCACGTTGTTTATCCTATCCTATAGGTAGTTGAATGACAAATTCCGTGCCACCGGCATCGGAACAGGCGAGAAAAATCCTGCCCCCATGCTGCTCGACGATGGATTTCGAAATGGACAAACCCAGACCGACTCCGGAACTTTTTGTGCTGAAGAAAGCCTCAAAAATCTGAGGCTGTATATCAACCGGAATCGGTAGCCCCTGGTTCAGGATCGAAATTGATAACACTTCATTTTTCTGTTGAATTGAGATTACTATTTCAGTATTTGGAGCTGAGGATTCACAGGCGTTTTTTAGAATATTAAAAAATGCATGTTTGATTTTTTCCGGATGAACCCGGGCGTTTCCATTTCCCTGAATTAGAATTTGGTGGTCAGGAAAATCGGTTTTAATCTTCGATCTAATCTCTTCAAAGATCGGTTTTAACGGATAAGTCGCCCGAGTAAATTCAATCGGTTTGGCGTAAGCCAGAAAGTTCTCCACTATATTTGATAAATTTTTAATTTCTTTGGCAATGGCTTTGGAATATAAATCAACCTCTGCTGATTTTTGGGCTGCTTCCATGAGCAATTCGGCGTTCACCTGCATGCCTGCCAGGGGATTGCGGATCTCATGAGCTACCGAAGCAATTAGCTGTTTATTATCCTTTTCCCGTTGTTTAATCTCACGCCTCATTTTTTCCATAGTCTTTCCAAGAAAACCGATTTCATCGTGACGTTTTCGAAGATTTGTAATTTCGGCGCGACCTTTGCCGATATCTTCGGCAAATTTAGTCAGTTGACGCAGCGGGCGGGTCAGGGTTTGCGATAGAACCGATGCGGTAATGATGCTGAAAATTAGGACTATGATGCCGATGAGAATTATTCGCTGTCGCAGCCGGACAGTATATTTTAGAAACTGAGCGTCGGCATCCAGTCCCAATACGATTTCAGAATCATTTTCAATATAAATCACCTTAAAGACCGATTTGTATGTTTTCCCGGATGCGTCGCTGAATAGGGGTGAGAAGGCAATCCCTTTAGTGCGTGATTTTTGAATTTCACGTTTATGAATCATGGATGATTGAACTGCGCTCGCCCGGTTTCCGGCGATGAGAAAGATGTTATTGTGTTGGTCAATCAGGTATATAGCGCTGGCTGAATATTTTCGGAGTTCGTGATTTAGCAACTCAGTTAGTGAGTCTTTGATAATCGTTGAACCGGGATATTTTTGGATAAAATCAATCAGTCTCGGATCGAGTTTTTCAGAGATATTTTCGATATTTGTTCTCAAATGATCTGTTAATTGATCCTCTAAGGTATTCCGGGTTTGCCAGTAAATTGGGAGGGAAAGCGCCAGAATTACCAGGCAAACCAGTATTCCGGTTACAACCGCAAGTTTCCATGATATTCGCCTAAAAAGATGCCTCATTGGGTTAATTATAACAATATCCGTGACGATATGCAATAATACTGTTCATTAAATCGTCAGAATAAAAATAGAAATTGGTCCGGGTTGCATCGGATTTTTCATTCAGTCGCAAATTGGCAGCTGAATCTTTCCCAGTTTTTGTTCTGTCAGGAGCTACTTCCGGCGGTGTATGATTCTGTGTTAAACATTCTGATAACCTTCAATTTCCAAAAACCTGTTTAAACCGAAGAATTATTTTCATTAGGAGAAATATCAGGGAATTTACAGTATTAGTTTTGTCCTGGAATTTTACCGAAAGGTAGTTTATATGATTAATCCGACTATTTCTTTTTGGGAAACAAGAAATATTTTATAAAACTATATATTGAAGTTGTAGATTTATCTATGCACAATATAATGTGTAATTAAAGCAAAAAAATGACTTTCGATATTCTGCTCACTAATATAAATTACCGAGCGAACAAAATGAGAAAAAGTTAGTTTTAAGACATAAACAGGGATGGTTAGGAAATGAGAAAACAAATTAAAAAAACTTTAGAATCTATCCGTAGCAACAACACAATCTCAGATTTGACTCTTAGACAAGCAAACGCTCTTTATGTTAATGGGCAATGCCAGATGTTGACGGTTGCCAATGACCGTTTTGATATCGCAGTAGATGACGAATATAATGATTTCAATGTCAGTATCTTTTTTAAAGGCGATAAAATACAGACCAATTGCGAATGTAAATCCTCATTGGATTATTGTCATCACACAATTTCAGGATTAATGGAATTATCTGATTATTTAAAAGAGGAAGAGATTGAAAAGAAACAGACCGGAAAAACCTACACTCGCGCAGGGATGATAAAACGTGTCTTAAATGAGCGTAGAGATAAAGCCCGAAAAGCCGAATATGCAGTCGAATTTTCCGACAATCCCTTTGGTGAACATGAATTGAAAAATGAACGCGGGATTATTTATAAATTGATGTTTCGTGATTTTGAAAATGAACGCGGATATTGTTCCTGTCCGGATTACAGAACTAACAAATTGGGGACTTGCAAACATTTAATATACGCTTTTGATAAATATAACCGGAAATATAAAAGGAAATTATCCGATAGCGTTAAATATCCTTTTGTAGAGATATTTCCGGACCCTTTAAATGATTATAAAATATCCTGGTTTTATCCTCATCCGCTGCCAACGGATATTAAGCCCTTGATAAAAAAATATTTTGATGACAGCAAATATTTGCAATCGTCGGATACAGGTAATTTTTTAGGTTTTCTGCAGGAAGCGGAATCTATTAAGCAAATAAAAATACGTGAGGAAGTCCGTGAAATAGTTGAAGATTATTTTGATAATAAAATTATAGAACAGACCGGAGCGCATAAAAGCATCGATCACAGTAAAGTTAAAGCAAATCTTTTTCCCTATCAAAAATCCGGTATTGAGTTCGGAACATTTCGAAAAAACGCAATAATTGCCGATGACATGGGTCTGGGTAAGACGATCCAGGCTATTGGTATTGCGATTGCCAAAAAAGATTTGTTTGGATTTCGACGGACATTAGTGATTTGTCCGGCTTCCATAAAAGATCAGTGGAAAAGAGAAATCGAGCGCTTTTCTGATGAATCGGCGGTAATAGTTCAGGGATTCCCGAAAGAAAGAGAGCAAATTTATAAAGAAGCAAACGCCTATTTTACTATAATAAATTACGAGACTGTTTTGCGCGATCTTACAGCTTTGCAGAAGTTTGATCCGGATTTTATAATATTAGACGAGGCGCAGCGTATTAAAAATTATGAGACACACACGGCTAATTCTATCAAGCAACTTCCTAAAAAACACGCTCTCGTTATAACAGGAACGCCAATAGAAAATAAATTAATCGACCTGTTTTCTGTAGTAGGTTTTCTTGACCCGTATATGTTAACGCCGCTCTGGGAATTTTCATATCAGCACTGTTACTTCGATCATAAACATAAAAACAAAATCACCGGTTATTACAATTTGCAAAATTTAAAAAAGCGGATGCAGCCGTTACTACTACGTAGAGAGAAGCGGGATGTGCTGGATGAGTTGCCAAATATCAGCCAAATGGATGTTCCGGTAAAACTGCATCCAAGACAGGCTGAATTTCATAGTAATTATGCCAGAGGCGTAGCGGCAATTTTAAGGAAAAAATTTATTACTCCTTACGACATGCAAAAGCTGATGCTACTTCTGACGAAGATGAGAATGGTTTGCGATTCCACATTTTTAGTTGACCAGGAGACTAATATTTCACCGAAATTGGATGAACTGAAGTATATTTTGTTAGAGAAAATTGATATAAAATATTCCGGTAGGAAAGTCGCTATCTTTTCCGAGTGGGTACGTATGAATAATATAATAAGGCAAATGTTACGTGAAAATGACGTGGGATTTGTAGAATTAAACGGTAAAATTCCGGTGCCTAAGCGTGCAAAACTGATCAGGGAATTCGAGATAAATCCTGATTGCAAAGTGTTTTTATCTTCTGAAGCCGGAGGAACGGGATTAAACCTGCAGGTTGCCGATACTGTAATAAATTTTGAATTGCCCTGGAACCCGGCAAAAAAGAATCAAAGGATTGGCAGAATTGATCGCTTAGGACAGAAAAATAAAAAACTGACTGTAATTAATCTTATTACAGAAGGTTCCATTGAGATGAAGATTCTCGCCGGTCTGGAGCTGAAGCAGGAGCTTTTTGACGGAGTATTGAACGAAAAAAGCAATCTGGATGCGCTGGATATTTCACAACGCGGCAGATCCCAGTTTTTAGAACAATTAGGATCGGTTATTGATGAACTTGCAGAGGAAGATATTGAAGAAGCAGCCGTAAAAGAAGAAAAATCGGAACTGCAGAAATTTGCGGAAGAAGTGGCGGAAGAGGATAAAATAACTGAATTGGAAGAAACAAGAACCGGTGAAAAGGAAATGCCAAAATCTGCGGCAACCACAGAAAAAGCAGCTCAAGAAGCAGAGCAAATAGTACAGGTGATGAATAAAGGAATGGACTTCTTATCCGGGCTTATGAAAATGGCGACAGGTAATGACCTTGGAGTGAAATCAAATTCTTTGGAAATAAATAAGGAAACCGGCGAAGTCGTAATGAAGTTTAAATTGCCGGGGTTCGGGAATTGACGCTGTTTGAGCAATATCTTCAACTTCATTTAGGATCTCCAACTCGGTAATTTGCTAAGACAGTTTACAATATAACCCGGTTATTCCAAAAGACTATTTATGATTTAATCGACTTAATTGCTCAGATTAAACCTTGCGAAGGTTTTAGATTTACACAACAATGTCTTGATTGTTAAATTCCGTTAGGAACTGCTCCTGACGACATTGGATTCTGTGTTAGATTCTGATAACTCTCAATTTTTCAAAACCCGTCCAAACCATAAAATTATTTCCCTCATGGAAAATATTAGTGAATTCACGGTATTAGAAGTTGGTTGAAAGCCCTTGGGATTTTGACCTGTATTTTTTTGATAATCCGGATGAATTCCAAAATCACTGCTTATTTCATAAGTATCATAAAGATAATTCTTAATCAAACCATTCGTAAAATAAGGGTAAGAATAAATTGTTCCGGTTTCCTCTCTTTCGCCACCAAGCAGCCACTTTATTACCTTCCGGGCTTTGATTCCATTTTGACTCTTACATTCATCAGGAGCATTTAATCTGTAAGCCAATACTGCAAGAATATTCTCCAACATTTTTCTTAACAAACCTAAATTCAGTTCGATATCTTTCCGGTTATCAGAGTCTTTTTCAGTAAGTACTTCTATAAAAATATCACATATTTCATTGCTTAAATATTTTCTCAAAATGCTCAAATATTCCTCATTCTCCATTTGAATATTCAAGACGTCAATATTTTCTATAAGTCCTTTCAGAAAATTTATTTCATCACTGTTAGATTTTTCAACAAAATTGTTAGATGTGAATTTCCCAAAATCTATATGTGTTCTGATATTATC
>JAGHBC010000046.1 GCA_021161185.1 Fidelibacterota bacterium | reverse complement strand
GAAAAAAACCATGCAATGTTTATTCGAAACAATGATGATATTTTTGTAAATCTGCATATATCGGCTGCAGAGGCTGTCTTGGGAACTGAGTTGGAAATTCCAACTTTGAACGGCCGGGTCAGATTGACTATTCCACCGGGAACACAACCGGGTAAAATGTTAAGACTCAAAAACAAGGGCATTCCGCACCTGCATCATACGGGACGGGGCGATCAAATAGTTCGTATTGAAGTTAATATTCCTAAAAATATTAGTGGGTCGGAGAAAAAATTGTACCAGGAGCTGGTCGAGTTGGGGCAAAAGCGAGGTCTGAAATTTGCCCGTTTCAGTAAAATTGAATAGCGGTGGATAACAATTTTAAATTGCTTATTAAATTGATTTTTATTTATATTTACAAATGCTAAATTTAACACGCCAGGAAAGGTTGGTTATCCAGTTTTTGGCGTTGTTTTTTCTAATTGGTTCGGGAATTCACTTTTACAAAAATAAGGTAGCCCAAAGGGAATCCATCGGATTCATTGAGCAAGATGTTGAAGCCGTTGAATTTAAAGAGCGTGCTCGGCAGATTGATTCAGTGTTTTTTGAAGGAGTGCAAACACCGGGAAAATCCGGGACTTCTACGACGGAACAGGAAATCTTTAAAAAGGTCAATTTGAACACGGCTACCGCGGAAGAACTTATGAGTTTGTCTAAAATTGGTAAGGTTACAGCTCAACGTATTGTAGATTATCGCAACGAGCAGGGACTCTTCAAAAGTGTTGATGAACTGCTAAACGTAAAGGGGATAGGGGCAAAGACCTTAGAACGTATTAAAGGAGAGGTTACCATTGAGTAAAGAAGTTGCAGAGCGTTTTGATGACATTTCGCAGTATAAGCCAACAGCGGTTAAGACCTTGAATTATTTAATCGCATTATTGGCTCTCATATTGATAATTGTCATCTATGTTCCCACGGTGATTTGGGAAGAAGAAGATCAAGTTCGGAACGAGGGACGCCGGAGAATGACTATTTTAAATGAGGTTGAAAAATATTATAACCAGATGACCGGCAAATATCATACGGATCCTATTGCCGTTATGAAAATAGTTAGTGCTGTAAGAGATAGCACCAGGGCCGACAGTAATTTTTTCGGGAAACAGAAAGTGAAGTTAGATATTGGCGAATTTACAATGAATGTTCCTAAGAATTTTTATATGCTTTTTGATACCACATTTGCCTTTGCCTATAAACGGAAAGATACTTTGATTGATACAACCTATAAGGTGACGAAGTGGAATTCGGAACTGTTTACATATGATACGCTCTATATACTTTCAAGTCGCTGGGATCAAATCAAATCCGATTCCTCATATCGGGATGTACTCGGTGTCGAAACATCGCCACGAATTATGGAAAATACATATTACCATCCATATTATTTAACGGAAAAATTCGCTTATAGCCCCCTGATTAACGAGCAGTACATTATAACAACAGATTCGGGCAGTTACAAAATTAAGGATCCGTTAAAGGGTGAATACCGGGAATCTCGTTTTCTGGTATTTGCATTCAAAGACACCTGTCACGGCTGGATTGAAGACGACCAGAAAAGCTGGGCTAAATAAATTACGACTAAAAATTGAGTCGAAAGTGATATGTATCAGTCTATCGGAAGAATTTATGCGATTTGGGCAGCTGCTTAAAGACCATGAGAGATATTTCATAGAAATTGTCCAGAAAAAACACCTTTCAACGCCATTTAAGCCGTCTAATATTAATAATCCGAAGTTAGCGGCAAATTTGAAAAAAATATTCCGGGAAATGCGGGCGGAACTGCCTTTTCCTGATGATAATATTGCGCTGGCGTTACCCCAGGAATGGTTCGATTTGAGTCATAATAGTGTTGATAAAGGATTGCCTCCGGAAAATATTGCAGAAGTACTCGATTGGAATGTTGCAAAACGCCTTGGAGCAGTTGCCGAGCAAAAATTTATTCAACATTATCCCTTGCAAAGTCCGACTAATGCAGACCCGGAGTACCTTTCGGTGTCCTATTTTAAGAACTTAGGTAAGTTATTGCAAAATGCCGCGAAACCGGCAGGATTCAAGGTTCAGATTATTGATATAAATTTATTCAGTGCTGCCGCCGCTTTGGAAAGATTGGAAAAGATTGAAAAAAATGAAAAATGGGCTGTCTGGCTGGTTGGAGAGCAAAAACATTCTCTGATAGTAATTGATTCCGGCGAATTTCGTCAACTCGTTCAATTTGAAATCAATGACCCTGAAAATTATTCTATCTTGAGATCATCTTCCGCGGATGAGATAGGCAAAAAAATTGTTTCGGAAATTAATGGTATTCGTACTTTTGCGTATGACAGTTTAAGTAGCATCGACAGGCTTTATTACTACAGCCATAATGTGGATTCAGCCTTTTTTAATATGCTTTTAACTTATGATGTTGCTAATCTTAAAACAATAAATCCCTTTGAAAATTTCAAACCGGTCAATATGTATGCTAATGACGGTGATGGTATTGGAGCAATGTGTCAATTTATCGATTTACTGGGATTGATGTTTCGTGAAATACCAGAGGATGCATGATGATACGGTTAAATTTAGCAAATGTACCGGGTTTACAGGGTGAAGAACTACCAACTATCGTTGATTTGAAAGGTCTGACGCCTGGTCAGCCGACGGAGCCACTCCCTGAAAAAGAGATGGAATTTGTGCCTGAGCAAGCGCCGGCAGAATCTTCTGAAGAACCGGTTATTGAAACAAAACCCACTCCGCCTGCCGATGAAGATCTTTTCAAACTTGCTGAAGAGAATCTGGATTCAATCGAACAGGCTGAGCAAGAGGAGTTTATCCCTAAACCTACTTCACCACTTCCGGATAAGTCTGGAAAAGGACCGGTTGGAATAAAACGTCATCCGGTATTGTGGCTGGCTATTTTAGTGGTGGTTGCTTTACTAATCCTGGCTGCATTTTGGGGCTATCGACAGGGGTTATTTATCAAAGAACAAGTGGTTAAAACTGCCCAGAAAACACGAGAAGAGGTGTTAGAGCCGGTGAACGATCAGATGGTTGAGCTGACGGAAACGACAGCTCAAAAGACCGAAGAGTTGGCTGAAGAAGCGCTTGAAAAAGATCGCTTAATTCCTGAAACTGTCCCGCAACCAGGTTCACAGATTTCTAATGTTGTAAAACCTGTTCAACCTACGCCCAGATATACCGAACCGAGCGGAATTAGTGAAGAGTATATTTATCGTGTTCACACAGGGCAAAACAGATTGCAGATTGCCGCCGAAGTACTAGGTCAATTTTCTTCAGATTCAAAGTTGCAATATTTACGTGTAAAAAACGACAAAGTCAGCTTTATTGTATATGTTGCTAATGAACAGGATATGCTTTATCTGAAGAACTATTTTTCTAACGAAAACCGCTTTGCATCACCGGAGGTCTTTTTCACGGAGCGAACAAATAAAGTTACCGGAAATCCAATAGAAATTATGGCTATTGTCAGGTTTTACACATCTGAATGTCAGGATACAAAGGGGTATCAATACTTCACAGATCGGCAGCTATCCCAATATATTTGGCAAACAGCGATTAATTCAGGTGTAGATATGCAGCCGATGAAGATTTCCAACAAGAAAACAACTTCAATTCGTAACGGAAATATTGCCGGGACCGGGGCTATAAAGAATATTATTCAGCTGCTTAATGAATTAGTAATGGTCCGGGATAACATGGAATTCGGCGTAATCTCAATATCCGGTACGCTTGATAATTCAATACCTGAAACAATGTTCGATTACAATCTGGATACTGTTATATATCCAGGTAATATGTAAAATGATTCGAATTATATCCGGTTTATATAGAGGTCATAAAATTAAAACCAATAATAACCCTTCCTTAAGACCTACTCAGGATAGGGTGAAAGAAACATTATTTTCCGTATTAAATGATATTGAGAATTATCAGGTAATTGATTTATTTGCAGGGACAGGCAGCCTCGGTCTGGAGGCGCTTTCCCGGGGAGCCCGGTTTTGTACTATGGTAGAAAAAGATGCAAGGCAGGTTCAACTGATTCAGGAAAATATAAACCGCTTAGGTATAAAAGAAGGAAATGTTGAAATTCTGCGCATCGACGTACTGCGGTTTTTGAGTATGAAACCGGAAGCGGATTTGATTTTTGCCGATCCTCCTTATAAGTACCGATATCTTGATCGTTTATTTCAGGAGTTTGAAAAATTATCAGAAGGAACAAAAATTGTTCTTGAAGGCAATAAAAATATTGAAATTCCTCCGTTTTTTATGACAAAAATGATTTCTCAAAAAGTTATTGGTGAAACAAGTTTATCTTTTTTTAGGGTGTAAATGAAGTTAGCGATTTATCCAGGGACATTTGATCCCATAACCAATGGACATCTTGATATTCTTGAACGGGCGGTATCGGTATTTGAGACAGTATATATCGCAGTTGCAAATAATATTCACAAAAATCCGCTCTTTTCAACGGAAGAACGAATTCGTATGATTAAATCCTGCACTTTGAATTATCCCAATGTGAAAATTGCGCTGTTTGACGGACTTGTTGTGGATTTAGCTCAGAAAGTTGGGGCGTCGATTATAATTCGGGGATTGCGGGCGATATCAGACTTTGATTATGAATTTCAAATGGCGCTTATGAATCGTCATATGAATGAAAGTATCGATACGGTATTTTTCATGCCCCATGAAGATTATACCTATTTAAGCTCCAGTACGGTCAGGGAGATCGTCAGGCTTGGTGGAGATGTGAGCGCGTTTGTGCCCAAATATGTCAAAGAAGAACTAATCAGGAAACTCAGGAATAAGCAGTGAAATTATTAGAGGATATTCGAGAGCAGGCTAAAAAGAAGAGCAAACGAATTGTATTACCGGAAGCTCATGATGAACGTGTTTTAAAGGCAGCCGAAATATTGACCAGGGAAAAAATCGCTTCCGTCATATTAATTGGCGCTGAGCAGGATATTGCCAAACATGCCAAAAAATTAGGTGTTGCCTTGGATGACGTGGAAATTATTCATCCGGAATCCTTTGAACATATGAATTCCTTTGTGGAAAGATATTATGAAAAGCGCAAGCATAAAGGCGTTACTCTTGATCAGGCCGGGAAAATGATGCTTGATCCAAGTTTTTTTGGCGCCATGATGGTTGAACAGTATCTTGCCGACGGATGCGTTTCCGGAGCAGATACAACGACCGGAACGGTAATGAGAGCGGCGATTCATATAATCGGCACTCATCCCGATACTCCGACTGTATCCAGTGATTTTTTTATGATATCATCTGATGAAAAAAATATTTGGAGTTTTGCCGATTGTGCTGTAATGCCTGATCCAACGGCTGAACAGCTTGCCGATATCGCTATCGCTACGGCAGAGACGCACCGGAAAGTCATTCAGGAAGAACCACGGGTGGCGATGCTATCCTTTTCCACAAAGGGAAGCGCAAGACATATTCTGGTAGATAAAGTAATTAAGGCGACTGAGATCGCTAAGCAAAGATGTCCTGACCTGATGATAGACGGTGAATTACAGCTGGACGCCGCTATTGTACCGGGGGTTGGGAAACGAAAGGCGCCCGGGAGTCAGGTTGCCGGACAGGCTAATGTCTTGATTTTTCCGGATCTCAATGCTGCAAATATCGGATATAAATTAACCCAGCGGATTGGAGGTTGTGAAGCCGTCGGTCCCATTATTCAGGGCTTAAAAAAACCGATGAACGATTTATCCCGTGGATGCAGTATTGACGATATTGTCAATGTAGCCGCAATTTTATGTAACATGACTTAAGAAATAGGAACAAGAATGCCGACATACGAATATTTATGTGAAAACTGCCGTTACAAATTTGAATCCTTTCAGAGTATGAGTTCTGAACCGATTAAAATTTGTCCGAAATGCGGACTATCAACAGTAAAGCGACTTATCAGTGGCGGAACCGGGTTAATCTTTAAAGGTTCCGGCTTTTATATAACGGATTATTCTAAGAAAAACAATAGCACTTCAACAGCTCAACCGAAACCTTCCGCAACCGATTCAGTAAAAAAGCCCAAAACCGAATCTAAACCGGGGAAAAGCAAATCAATCAAAGCCGACCATAAGTAAATTTCCCCCGGAATAAAAAAACGCTCTTTCTTTAATGGAAAGAACGTTTTTTTATAGAACTGTTAGTAGCCGAATATCAATTTGCCGGATTGTTATCGGAATTATTTTTCTTTTTGTATAGAATGGCGACGGGGACAATAATTAAATATCCGATTAAAAGAACAATGGGAGCAAGAGAGAGGGACTGGAAGGAATAAGTATCGCCGGTTGCCATTATAAAATAACCGATGATAATTGTCAGAATTCCGATACCGAATATGATAAAATTTGCGTTTTTTAAGCTTAAATGATCAATAAATGCAGGGGCTTTCGATGGTTTCTTTTTTAATTTTGCCATGATTCTCCATATTCATAATGTTAACGACCGGTGTAAATATAACAAATATGATTGATACTAAAAAATATAATAATTGGTAAGCATTCACGGAATGTTGAAAATAAAATTGGAGATTGGAAAGTAGAAATTTGGGGAATCTGTCTGAGTGCAGGCACGCACAGGCAGGTATGAAACAAGTTTACGGGTTGGATGTTTATGCTGATCCGCAGGTTCATCTTTGGAGACAGCAAGTCTCTGGCTCAAACTGGCAGAAGCATCATCAGATATGCTCAGGTGCGACTTTGCAATAGTTGAAAAACTCGGCCCAAAATTGAATGCGTTTATCAAAAGTACAAAAACATAAACCATCTGATGTCACCTTAAGTCAAGGGCTAATGTCACTTTGTACTTCTTCAAAGTCACTCCATCTTTGGTTAAAAAAACACTTCAATGCCTGTGTTTCTGAAATCCTGTATTGACTTCTGAGTCGGGATTGATTAGTTTAACTCGGTGTAGATAAAAGGATAATGAAGTGAAGATTGCAAACTGGTGGCACGAGAAAGATGGCAAAATTGAATGTCTCCTCTGTCCGCGTAATTGTGTAATTAATGACCGGCAATCCGGTTTTTGTAATGTTCGCAGGAATGAAAATCAAACATTGTATACGACAGTCTATGGACATCCGATTGCGACTCATATGGATCCGATTGAAAAAAAACCGCTTTATCATTTTTATCCGGGAACACGAATCTATTCGGTAGGTACCGTTGGGTGCAATCTGGCTTGCGAATTTTGTCAAAACTGGGATATCTCGCGAGCAAGCCCGGAAAGTTACTTTTCAAAATCAATTCCGCCGGAAAAAATTATTCAGGCAGCTCGACAATCGGATAGTATCGGAGTCGCTTTTACCTATAATGAACCTACTATATTCGGGGAATATGTTTTAGATATTGCATTACTGGCTCATGATGCCGGTTTAAAAACAGTTATGGTAACTAACGGCTATATTAGCCCGCAGGCAATAAATGACATCTATCCTCATATAGACGCCGCCAATATCGATCTGAAATCATTCTCCGGTGAATTTTACCGACACTATTGTAAAGCCGAACTTCATCCGGTATTGGAAGCTATTGAAATGATAAAATCGATAGGAACATTTGTAGAAATAACTACCCTGATTATTCCGGGGTTAAATGACGGTGATGATGAGATTGATCAATTGACCGGCTGGATTACCGATCACCTGGGGGCCGATACACCGGTTCATTTTTTGGCATTTCATCCCGATTATAAAATGAAAAATATAAGTCGAACTCCCAAATCCACATTAGATAAGGCGAAGAAAATTGCCCTGGCAAACGGACTTCGTTATGTATATTTGGGAAACGTATTAAGTGATAAAGATGATAACACCTATTGTTACTCCTGCGGTCGTTTGCTGATTGAGCGGCAGTATTTTACGGTAGTTAGCAGCAATCTCAGGGGTAATGTTTGTAGTTGTGGTGCCAAAATAGCTATTGTACAATCGTAACTTATTGTAGAAATTATACGGTAAAGTAAAAAGGAATTGATTCGAAGTAGAAGAATGCTGACAAGGTTAAGTATAGAAGCTGATCGGGGAGAGCTATTTGAGTTTAAGGAAGTTTTAAAGAAATTAACATCCGATAAATCCAGCGTTGAGATAAGATTGAATTCCACCATAAGAAGCATTTGTCGTTTGATTCTAAAAGATATTGATAAATGGGAAACTTTTAAAAATGATAAATGGTAGAATTCGTATCAAAAAACATTGATAATTAAAATGAGTTTTGTAAATTCAACAACGGTCTTTAAAATGATGATTTTCAAATATGCCGGATGAGACTTTAAGAGGTAAAATAGAGGCAGGGAACTCAGGGAGAATAATAAATGGTAATAATTAAATTGTAAATATGGGAGTTGTGAATGAAAGAGATGATTAAGACAATAGTTTTAGCACTACTTGTCGTGGTTGCGATTTATTTCGCATTTGTTGTAAACAAAGTCAATAATCGAATGGACTTTTTAAATGTTCAAGATTCTGTTCATGTGGTTAATATTGAAGAATTTGATCATAATCTGCATGACCTTAATCTTGCTTTTATTGGTCGCGGGAAACATATCCGACAATTTCAGAGAGATTTAGCTGCACTCGATCAGAAATTGGATATGACCACAAGAAAATTTAATACGAAGATCGACTCTGTTGGCTTGTTAATTGGCGAATTACGTATGAACACAGAATCTGAATTGGCCAATTTAAAAAGAGATCAGGATGAAGCAGACAGGCGTTTTTCGCAATTCCAGCGCCAAACCAATCGTACAGTAACCGATCTTCAGATAGCGCTTAGTCGTTTGAGTCGTGAAAAAGATAACCTGGAAAAACGGCTAAAAACTCTGGAAACTCCTCCTGAAGGGTCAAAGAAAAAGAGATAAGTGAAGTTCGTTATTATAAAGCATCCGACTATGATAATATCCTCGGGTGCTTTAATATTTGGAGGGTTATGGGATGAAACGAATAACCTTACTTTTAGTTGTTGGTTATTTTTTGATAAGTTGTGGTGGCGGCAAAGAGGCAGTTTCGGAAAGTGGAGTTTCAGAAAATGTGATTGTCCAATCTCTTGAGCAACAGGACGGAGAGAGGCCTGCGATTCTGCCGGAGAATCTGAGTCCCAAAATTCCTCCTCAGAAAGTTATTTCTTCGTCAGCTAAAACCATCAAAGTGACACCGGTTCCGAAAGAAGATGTGAAAATTGTTGAAGCTCAACCGGCAAGCCCTGCCGAAATAACAGTGAATATAAAACCCGCTGTAGTTGAGGAAGAACCGGTTACGGAGAATATACCCTCCCGGGAGATTGTAGATGAGCCGGTTTCGCCGGAATTATTAGCCTTACAAACCATATCATTCGATGATATCTATTTTGAATCCGGTGAATGGGCGGTGCCAAGTAGCAAATTTAGTTCAAATTATTATGTGACTCTCGGTAAATTGGTTAAGATTTTAAAAGCAGACCCAAATGTCAAAATCAGAATTTCAGGATATACCGACTCGCAGGGGAGTAGGAAAACCAATTATAAAATAGCTGAAAAAAGAGCCTTAACTTTCGGTAAATTGTTAGTTGAACTTTTTCCTGAAGAAAAAAAAATGGAGATTGCTGAACGGATCGAAATTAATCCTGTCGGATCTTCGGATCTATTAGTTGAAAGTAAAAACGTTATGCGGCGCATGCTGAACAGGCGGGTTTCTTTCGAATTGTTCTATGGTGATCTTGAAAAAAAACCATACGCAATGTACCTGGATTCTAAACCGGTTGCCGCACCGACCCGGGCTGTCGAATCTGCGTCATCAATCCAAAAAAAATTGTACGATAAAGCCATAGCCTTGTACAATCGAAAAAGGTATGCCGAATCTATTGAGATATTTGAGGAAATCATCCAAATTGATAAGACTCATTCTTTGGCTGATAACGCTCAATTCTGGATCGGCGAGGGTTTGTATTTTCAGAAACGCTATCCGGAAGCGCTTCAGGCATACCAACTTGTATTCGGACTTGGTGACCGTAACAAGGAGGCTTATGCCCAATTACGGCTTGGGTACTGCTATTTTAGAATGAATCAATTGGAACAAGCTGCTGCTGAAATCCGGAAGGTTATCCGTAATTATCCGAAGGCGACCGAAGAAAATCGCAAAGCAGAAATGCTTCTATCTAAAATTAAATCTTATTAATAAATATTTTCGATAGTCAGTTTGTTGGTAGTCAGATATATTCAATAACTACATTTTTTATTCAAATAATTATTAGGGAAATTGTTGTATAATCAAAAAAAGCGGATGTGCCGAAGGGGGGAATCGAACCCCCACGGACCAAAGTCCGGCGGATTTTGAGTCCGCTGCGTCTACCAATTTCACCACCTCGGCAAAAAGCAGGCTAAAATTAACGTTTCTAAATTGAAAAACAAAAATATTTGTAATAGTAGGGAGCGGAACAATGGCAGAAATTAACTACGATACAATCTCAGAAATGTTTATTTCCGTAACTAACAAGTATGCCGACAAGCAAGCTTATGGATATAAAGAAGGCGACGAGTGGAAAGAGTTGACCTTCGGGGAAGCGCGACAAATTGTTGAAAAAATATCCTGTGGCTTAAAATCATTGGGACTGAAATCCGGAGATCATGTTGGCATCATATCACAAAACAGTCATCTCTGGGCAATGTCGGACTATGGGACCGTCTGCGCGAAAGGAGTGTTGGTAACGATATATCCGACTTTAACCGCCAAACAGGCCAAATGGATAGCGCAGCATGCGGAATGCCGGTTTATGTTTGCGGGAGACAAGGATCAGGGCGAAAAAGTTTTATCCTTGTTGCCGGAATTAAAGCGGGTTGAGGAAGTAATTATTCTGGATAATACACCTTTTGCAAACGAAAAAATTATGTCATTTGATGATCTTCTGAGGGCTGGTGAATCCTATCGTAAAGAACATCCAGATGAGTTTGAAAAGGATGCGATGTCAATAAAAAAAAACGACATATTAACGCTGATATATACCTCCGGAACTACCGGAGAGCCGAAGGGCGTTATGCTAACCCATGGGAATTTGACGTCAAACATTTCTTCCAGTATAAATGTTGTGGTAGCTGATGAAAACGATGTTTTCCTATCATTTTTACCGCTTAGTCACGGTTTCGAGCGGATGGCCGGTCACTATCTGGCGACTTCGGTAGGCGCCAAGATATGTTATGCCGAGAGTATTAATACGGTAGCGGATAATATGCGGGAAGTTCATCCGACTTTGATGATAGCCGTTCCGCGTTTTTATGAAAAAGTCTATGCCAAGATTATTGACAGTATCTCAGGCGGCTCCCCCGTAAAAAAGAAAATATTCTGGTGGTCGATACACAACGGCAGGAAAGCCTTTAACCGTAAATTAAATAGACATGCCATTGGACCGGCTCTGGGATTGAAAATCAAAATCGCCAATAAACTTGTTTTTTCAAAATTACGGGAACGTATTGGTGGTCGCTTACGATTTTTTGTCTCCGGTGGAGCGCCGCTGGCGAGCGAAGTTGCGGAATTTTTTGCGGCGGCAGGTATCTATATTTTGGAAGGCTATGGCTTATCGGAGACTTCACCGGTTATCTCGGTGAATCCCCTGGAAAGACCGAAAATTGGGATGGTTGGACCACCCATACCGGGTATTGAAGTCAGGATTGCTGAAGACGGGGAGATTCTGACTCGTGGACCTCACGTCATGAAAGGCTATTTTAAAAACGATGATGCCACGAGAGAAGTCATTGATAGGGACGGCTGGTTCCATACCGGTGATATCGGAATGTTAGACGAAGAGGGCTATCTGGCTATTACCGATCGTAAAAAGAATATTATTGTCACATCGGGTGGTAAGAATGTAGCCTCGCAACCCATGGAAAACGTCCTGGTGACGTCAAAATGGATCGAGCAGGTTCTTGCGATCGGTGATAAACGGAAATTCGTCTCAGCGCTGATTGTTCCGTCTTTTCCCAACCTCGAGGCTTGGGCAAAGGAGCAGGGGCTGCGTTGGAAGGACCGTGAGGAACTGATTTGTCTTCCTGAAGTAAAAGATCTGTACGATCGGGTAATCGATGAATCCATGGAAGGATTCGCCCAATTTGAAAAGGTAAAGCGTTATAAGTTGTTAGCAAATGAATTTACAATTGAGAGCGGTGAACTAACACCTTCGCTGAAAATACGACGGGGAATTGTTGAAAAACAGCATGCGAATTTAATCGAAAATTTATATAGTGAGGATAACGATAATTGAAAACCAGTTACAAAGATTCCGGAGTTGATATTAACGCCGGCACTGAAGCCGTAAAAAAAATTAAGAATATTGTTAAAGAAACCTTTACGTCAAATGTTCTGACGGATATCGGATCTTTTGGAGGTTGCTTTGAATTTCCGGTGGCGGAATATGAACAGCCTGTTCTGGTTTCCAGCACCGATGGCGTCGGGACTAAACTGCTGGTCGCTAATATGATGAACCGACATGATACAATTGGACAGTGTCTTGTCAATCATTGTGTGAATGATATTCTGACCACCGGAGCGCGCCCGCTGTTCTTTCTGGACTACATCGGCTTAGGAACGCTCAGACAGGATGTTGTAACTGATATTGTCAAGGGTTTAGCCTTAGCCTGTAAAGAGAACCGCTGCTCACTTATTGGCGGTGAAATAGCGGAAATGCCCGGTATTTATCAGAAGAATGATTATGATCTTGCCGGAACTATTGTCGGTGTCGTTGAACGCGGTCAAAGGCTTCCAAGGACCATTCAATCAGGCGATGTCTTAATTGGTCTGCGTTCCACAGGGCTGCACACTAACGGTTATTCACTTGCCAGAAAAGTTTTATTTGAGCGCCATCAGGTTGATGATTATATCGCAGAGTTGGACAGTACGCTGGGAGAAGCTCTGCTTCAGGTGCATCGTTCATATCTGAATGTTACAGAGCCCATACTGGATGATCCCGGTTTGCATGGCATCAGTCATATAACCGGAGGCGGGATAGAGGGCAACACCACCCGGATTTTACCTGAAGGAATGCATCTGAAAATTGACTGGAAAGCCTGGGAATGGCTGCCTATTTTTTCCTTTATACAGTCACTTGGCGATGTTGATACGGAAGAAATGCGCAGAGTGTTCAATCTCGGGATTGGTTTGGTTTTAATCATTGAATCTCTTGCTGTAAATAGAATCTTTGAAAATCTAAAAAATATTGGAGAAAATCCTGTTATTTTGGGTTCAGTCAGCAATTAGTTGTAATTATATTGAGTAGTATATATGAACATTAGGAAAAAACGGATTCCGATTGCCGTTTTGGGAGCGGGCAGTTGGGGAACGACTATCGCGATTCACTTATATAAGCAAAAACACTCCGTGAAATTATGGGAATATTATCCTGAAAATGTGGCGTATATGAATAAAACACGCCGCAACCCACTTCTTGAAGGTATCCCGATTCCGGCGGATATTCCGATTTTGAATGATTTACGGCAAGCTGTAGAAGATGTTCAATGCCTCGTGATAGCGGTTCCCTCCCATACCGTGAGAGCGCTTTTAGAAAAATTAACAGGTCTGGTAGATAAAAAGGTGTTATTTGTTAATTTATCAAAAGGAATCGAAGAAAATACTTTATTAAGAATCAGTGAAATCATTCATAATGTTTTGGCTCATCCCACTGAAAAGATTGTCACCTTGCATGGTCCCAGTCATGCCGAGGAGGTCTCCAGGGAAATCCCAACGGCAATTGTTGCTGCATCGACCTATATTGATTCCGCCCGTTATGTTCAGCAACTGTTTCTCTCAAATTATTTCCGGGTTTACACGAGTACGGATATCATCGGAGTGGAAATCGGTGGGGCTATAAAGAATATCATTGCTATTGCCTCAGGTATTAGCGATGGTCTCGGTTTGGGGGACAATACCAAGGCGGCTCTGATCACTCGCGGATTGATGGAAATAATCCGTATTGGGGTCTATTTAGGCGCCCGGGAAGAAACTTTTGCCGGATTGAGCGGCGTAGGAGATCTCATTGTAACCTGCGGAAGTAAACATAGCCGCAATAGATATGTTGGCGAAGAGATTGGGAAAGGTCGGAAATTACAGGATATCTTAAATGGAATGTCTATGGTAGCCGAAGGGGTTCATACCTGTAGTACGGTGCATCAGATGATGAAAAAATACCAGATCCTGATGCCGATTTCAGAGGAAATATATCAGGTTCTTTTTGAAGGGAAAAATCCAAAAAAAGCTTTAAATGACCTGATGACGAGAGATCCCGTAGATGAATGGCATTCCGTTAAAAAATCATAATGCAAATTAATCGTTTTTTAGTTATCGTTTTTCTGCCGATAATCATATATTCCAATCAGCTGGTAATCTCTAAACCCGCACCTGTTTGCGGGACGCCCTATACCTGGGGCAAAATCCCGGAAATTGTAATTACAAAAAAACTGTCGAAACCGACTACCGGTGACACAACATTCTACATCAGGGAAGATCTTTATGCCGACACTGCTACTATGATCGAAGTGTCCTTTTATAAAATAGAAGAAGCTGACGGGATTACCGTATATGCTGAAGTGCCGGAATTTGACGCCGGAAGAGTTACGCCAAGCGACGCTGATAAATTAATCGAGGCTCTGCTGTATAAGACCCCGGCGTCCTCAGTTAATCCCGGCAAGGGTATAATTGCAAACGAAATCGAAATATTCGGTCAGATACCGGATGTCGATAATAACGGAATCCTGTTTGTGTTGCTTATCGATGTCCGTGATGGTTATGATGCCGATGAGTCGTCGGAAACCTTCACCGCCGGGTATTTCGACCCTCTGGATCAGATAAATCAGCCGGGTAAAGGGAATTTTGGTGATATTATCTACATTGATACAAATCCCGCGAAAGTGTATGACGAAACAACTCTCGGCGTCGTTGCTCACGAGCTGCAGCATTTGATTCATTATGGTGCCGATCGGGATGAGGATATTTGGTTAAACGAAGGACTTTCGGAATTAGCGCCCATAATACTGGGATTGGAATCGCGCTCTTTCAGCCTGTTTTTACGGAATACCAATCGTTCGTTAAATTCTTTTGATAATAGTTTAGTCGATTATTCCAAGGTCGGGCTTTGGACCTATTACTGTTATCGGAGATTCGGAGCCGCATTCATTCATGATCTCGTTCATGAAAAGTCCAATTCGCTGGATAGTTATGAGAATGTAATGACGAACCGTGGTTTTGCGACAACAAAAGAGGAATTATTAAGGGACTGGTTTATCGCTAATCTTATCAATAATCCGGATATTGCCGACGGGATATATAGTTACGCTGGTGAAAATATTCCGGAAGTATTGTCGGACCATTTTTACGGGAACTTTGCGCAAGACCAAAGGGTGAGCGTTGAACTCAATAGCGCCGCCGCCGAATATATAAAGTTTTATGCCGGACGGGATATTCGATTTGATCTGAATTTTGATGTTAACTCTCAATTTCATCTAGCTGTCGTTCGTCAGGGAAGCGAAAATAGAATCGATCTGGTCCCGCTGAATAGCGCGCCTTATTATTTTGAGGATCCGAATTTTGGAATATCCTATAGTATAATTACCTTTATTCCTTACTGGACGAAAATTACGACCCGGAACAGCATCCTGAAATTTGATTACTCGGCGCAAGGCGTCGGTGGTATCGCGGAAACAGAAATTGTGTACGAGGATACGGCTGACTTCTATATCAGGCTCGATGGGGCAACTGCCGCGGAGAGATTTACATTGCCCGCTCAGAGTTCACGGCTGGCGGGAGTTAAATTCAATGTCAGCAAAAATTCTCCCGTAACTATCCAGGTCAGGCGGTCTTTAACCGAAAATCCCATTGTAACTTATGAAGTAATTCCCAATCAGAGCGACTGGACGAGGTACTATCTTCCCATTCCGGTTTCAAATTTTTCCTCGTCTGACTTCTATATTTCTATCAGTAGCGCCGATGACCAACAGAGTTTGGCTTATGCTAAAACCGGTCAGGGAAGAGGGCGTGCTTACCTGAAAACCGGTACTACTTTTAACGATTTGAGCGATTACCAGGCTGGCGATGAATCAATTACCGGCGATTGGCTGATTGGTGCCGTAATTCATCAGGATATTACCTCCGTTCCGGAATTGTTCATTGAACCAACGGCGCTTTTTTTCTGGAATAATGAATATTCGAAATCATTAGAAATTCGGAACCTCGGTTCGGAAGCCCTGGACTGGCAAATCACATCACAAACGCCGATCTGGTTGGCAATTAATCCGATGGAAGGAAGCAATCTGACAGCTCATCAATCGGTTTTGGTGTCGGTGAATAGGAATCTATTAGAGCCGGGGATATATGACCATATTGTGAGAATTCAGTCAAATGGCGGCAGCGATTCGGTAAGGATTTCTGTGTTGGAGAGAAATAAGGATTTTCCACAAGCGGTAATTCTCCCGGACGATATGATCTTTTCGGAACGGGTTTTGAAAAAGTCACTGAAGCTAATTAATATTGGAATTGGCGAAGCGCAATTTTGTTTTTATTCCAACGATCCACAGATTGCATTTATGCCTGGGCAAGGAGTTGTGAGCTTGACGGATACGGTCCGTGTTAATGTGTTTATCGATCCGGAAAAGAGATATTCAGCATCGATTCCGTTTATTTTTTATAATGGGATCGATTCATTAACTATGAATTTTCAATACGAGGGAACAATAACCGATCCGTCGGATCAGTTGAAAATCTTTTCCGCCATTCCGAACCCGTTTCTGACGTCGGACGGGCAAACTGCCGATATTCGTATCCGGCTTATTGATGATTCGAAAGCCTCATTGAAAATTTATAATATTCTGGGGCAGAAAATTGCCGATTTGGATATTCCCGATTCGCGTCCCGGTTTACATGTAATTCAGTGGAATGGAAAGAACCACCACAGGCGGCGAGTAAGCAGCGGCGTCTATTTTCTGGTATTGCAGCAGAAAAACAAGATCAGCAAGCAGAAACTCTTATTGCTAAACTAAGTCTCACAGCTATCTCTCTAAATCGTTTTGGCGGCTGAGGATGGCGTAAACACATTTAGTTCCTTCTCAAATTCAGTGGGTAAAATAAAAAATAGGCTCTTTCTTGAATCGAGTAGATAGGTCAGTGGTCTGTAATCCGTAGTCCGTGGT
>JAGHBC010000141.1 GCA_021161185.1 Fidelibacterota bacterium | reverse complement strand
TCGTAAAAAGGGGAAAATATGTCATTCTTGAACGAAGTGAAGAATCTCCATAACATTGTTCGTAAAGGCATTAGAGATTCTTCGTTATCACTCAGAATGACACTCCCCGGACTTTTTACGAAACCATCATATATCGTTTTTTTTTACCAAACCTGCAACTTCGTATAATAAAAATCCCATTATTGTTCCAAGAATTGCCCAGAAACCATTTTGTTGGATTAGATCACACATCCAACTTCTCCTTAGTATAACAAAAATATCCTGCATGATAGCAGTATAACAGAACGAAGTTTTGTTATTCATTACCCTTTATTTCTTCAGACGACTTTTTCCGCATCAGCATCTCCACCGGAGTCAGATACTTCTTTTCACTGTTGCACTGCTTGCATGACGCAACGATATTGCCCTTATTACTTCTACCGCCTCTCGATACCGGAACAATATGGTCCATCGTCAACTCTTCCCTGGGAAATTGTTTGCGGCAATAGTAGCAGATACCTTCGTTCAATTTATCCTGCCACCACTGGCTTTTACGCAGTTCTTTGGCTCTCGCCCGCTCCCCGGCAATGTGTTTTTTATCTTTTTGGACGGGAATCCAGTCGGTCATTGTCTTAATTTTTCCTCTGCGCGCCGGACAATCTGAATGCCGGAGCTGGTTCCGATACGATTGGCACCGGCTTCAACCATTTTCAGAGTATCCTCAAAAGACCGAATACCACCCGACGCTTTGACTCCCAGATTATCTCCAACTGTCCTGCGCATCAAAGCCACATCTTCAGCCGTCGCTCCCGCTTTACTAAAACCGGTCGATGTCTTGACAAAATGAGCACCAGCCAGTTTTGCGAGTTCGCAGGCTCTGACTTTCTCAGCCTCCGTGAGCAGGGCGGTTTCAATAATCACCTTAACAAGGTGACTCCGGGCGGCTTCGACCACAGCCCGAATCTCTTCCCGCACATAATTGTCATTGCCGGATTTCAGCATTCCGATATTTAATACCATGTCAATCTCCAACGCGCCGTCATCAACGGCAAACTCGGTTTCAATCTCTTTGGTCGATATAGTATTCGCTCCAAGCGGAAATCCAACGACAGTAGCAACCGGAATATCACTTCCTTCCAACTGTTCCACACAAAAAGCGACATTGCCCGGATTGACACAAACAGCCGCAAAAGAATAATCACGCGCCTCCCGACATAGTTTTTTAAGATCAGCCGGCGTTGCATCCGCCTTCAGCAATGTATGGTCAATGATCCGGGCGATGTTTTTCCGGGCGTCAGCAACAGAAACGTTGGTTTCAAATATGTTTTTATTCATCCGATTTCTCGACTTTTATGTTTTCTTATTAAAATAATCAATAAACGGCTGTGCCGCCGATTCGGCAAGCGCTTTTGTCGGCGCTTCCGCATAGATCCGGATAATCGGTTCGGTATTCGACGGGCGCAGATGCACCCAGCGATCCTTCCAGATAAATTTGATTCCGTCCTGAAGATCAATATCGTCGGGTGTCACCAGTTTTTTCAGGCTGTCAGCAACGTCTCCGATTTCCAGATTTCTCCGGGGAACCTTTAGCTTAATCATTTCATAATGAGGTAATCTCCGCATCAATTCCGAGAGCGGTTTGCCCTCTTCCGCTAACAATTGCAAAATCAAAGCGGCAGCCACCAGTGAATCACGCCCAAGATGGGCCTCCGGCAACAACACGCCGCCATTGCCTTCGCCGCCAATCGCCGCATCAATTTCACGCATCTTCTTAGCGACATTGATTTCACCAATGGGAGTGCGAACCACGCTGGCGCCATATTTTTTAGCAATATCATCCACAGCCATAGTCGTTGAAAGATTTGTAACAACTTTCTGATCAAGGTTCGAAAATTTTGATAAAACCAATTTCGTCGCAAGCACTAATGTATATTCTTCGGAAATCGGATGACCAAGATCCGATACAATTGCCAGGCGATCGCCGTCCGGATCGATGGCAAAGCCCAAATCGGCTTTATGATCGAGAACAGTCTTGTTCAATTCCACCAGGTTCTCCGGCAATGGCTCCGGCGAACGCGGAAAGGGCTGGTCATGATAACAATTCAATTCAATTACCTCACACCCGAGCCAGCGTAATAGTTCCGGGACAGCCCGGTAGGCAGCGCCGTTGACTGCATCGACAACTACTTTAAATTTTGCTTTTTGGATAAAATTTGTGTCAATATAGGGAATCTTCAGAACCGATTGAATATGGTCATCAACGGCTGATTCATAGGATCGCGCCAAACCGTTCTTTTCCTCAATTCGACTATGGTTTTTACCGATCTCAATTCGGCGATTTTTCAGCCGCAACATCTCTTCACCGTCAAGAAATATACCATCGGAGCCAATGAATTTGAGACCATTCCAGGGCAACGGGTTATGACTGGCGGTAACGACAATCCCACCGGCAGCCTTCTGATTCTCAACGGCATATTGGACTGTGGGAGTCGTACAGATTCCCAGGTCAACGACGGTTTTACCGGCATCTTTCAGCGCTTCAATAAGCAAAGATTTTATCCGGCTGCCGCTTTGGCGGGTATCTCGCCCCACCAGAATTTTTTCACCGGCACTAAATTCAGCAAAGGCATAGGCATAGGATTTAACAAACTCTTCGGTAAGGTCGGCATCGTGGGCTCTGACCCCCGATAAACTTTCAATCAACATAGCATTCCTCTTTAAATTTAAACCCACTTTTAGCATACAAGGTGGGTTACATATTACACTTTCAACAAACTGCACAAATCATTAGATGAGTAACTTTCAAACCATCCTATCGGTCCTGTATTCACATGTCTCTGGCGACACGTTTTGTGGATTTAGCCCGTTTAAGACGTTTCTCGACACTGGGTTTAATATAATAAACATTTTTCTTAACATCTGTGAGAATTCTGGCTTTTTCAAATTTCTTTTTGAACCGTCTCAACGCTTTTCCCAGAGGTTCGTTTCCTCTCAAAGTTACCTGAACCGTACAACTCCCTAATTGACCCCTTTTTAATTAACCTAAATATGCCCGCAGTTTTTTGCTGCGCGACGCATGTTGCAAACGGCGGATTGCTTTCTCTTTTATCTGGCGAACCCGTTCACGGGTAAGATGAAATTTTTCGCCGATTTCATTCAAAGTTAATGCATATTCACGATCAATTCCAAAATACATTTTAATAACTTCCTGCTCCCGCTCTTTTAAGGTGCTTAATACCTCTCTAATCTCCAATTTCAGGGATTCGCTCATCAGAATATAATCCGGCGTTGGCTGATCATTATCCTGGATAACATCAAAAAGCGAGTTTTTTTCACCATCTCGGAACGGTGCATTGAGTGAGTGATGACGTCTCGAGATACGAATTGCATCGGATATCTCGGTAGCCTGCATTTCCAGACTATCAGCGATTTCAGCCTGGCTGGGGGGGCGCTCATATTGCTGCTCAAGCTCTTCCGCCTCACGGGTAATTTTACTGATTGTGCCCACCCGGTTTAGCGGTAAACGCACTATTCTGGAGTGCTCTGCCAGCGCTTGCAGGATTGATTGGCGTATCCACCAAACGGCATAGGATATAAATTTAAACCCTCTTGTTTCATCAAAACGCTCAGCCGCTTTGATCAGTCCAAGATTACCTTCATTAATCAAATCGGTTAAGGGTAATCCCTGCCCCTGGTAATCTTTGGCAACACTCACAACAAAGCGCAAATTCGACTCGGCTAATTTCTGCCTCGCCTGCCCATCTCCCTGATGAATCCGTAGGGCCAGATCAATCTCTTCATCAGGAGTTAGGGGTGAGTATTTCCCGATCTCTTCCAAATATTTGCTTAATGCCCGGTTTGAATCCGGCGACACTTTCTTGGCTTTTGTGTTCATATTTTCAATCAGTTTAATAATCGGCGTAACATAAACATTTTAAGATACACTATTTCATTTATTTTGTCAACATAATGGGGAAAACCTGTTTTTAAACTTGACTTTATCTGACCTGTAAAATAACTTAGCAGGTTTTTAATATGGAGATATTTTTATGCGGGGCATAGCGCAGTCCGGTTAGCGCGCCTGCTTTGGGAGCAGGAAGTCGCAGGTTCAAATCCTGCTGCCCCGACATCTTTAAAGATCCTTTACACTCCGATAACCCCGTTTTTCCACACGCCACAATTATTCCGGGAACCGGAAAGATTTTTCAAAACGCCCCGATAGCTCAAAGGATAGAGCATCTGCCTTCTAAGCAGAGGGTTGCAGGTTCGAGTCCTGCTCGGGGTACTAAGATAATTCTCCTCTAATATTATTAATTATCAATTGTTTAGCGTAGACTAAACTTTACATCGTCTATACCTCCCGATTCCAAATTTTGCCAGATTTCACCAAGTTTTGATGCAATTTGGGTGTAAATAGGGTGTAACTCGTATTTGAAAAAGCGCCCGGGATCATTGCCGTCTCGGGCGCTTAATGCATCCGTTCAGATTTTAACTTGTAGAACGGCTATTTTATAGGCACCCGTCAATTTCTTTATAAGTTAAGTATAGTTAGCCATTCACATCTGATATAGTGTTTCGGCGTCTTTTTTGTGCATTCTCAACGGTTCGCTTGTGACATTCAAGGTTTAGCCATTGCCTGATAAATTTCTAACATCAGAGGAAACGGAGAAACTTCGGAAAACTTGGAAAAATCTTAGAGCTCTTCTTTTATTATAGATTGTTCAAAATACCGGATATGTTTCGGGTGTGTTTTAAGGTCTTTTGGAGGCATCCCTTAATAAACCGGCTATATAATGAACATTATGTAGCCGATATTTACGAACCTTTTAAAAATCAATTGATACAAAAATATTGACATCACATTAATTATTGCTTATTATTAGCCAACATGCGGTAAATCCACACCATTAGGGGCAATAAATATATATACCGCAGTTGCGTTTTCCGTCACGACGGAAGATGTGACTGACGGTGCGGAGCCTATGGGAAATAAAGCGGGTTTGACTATAGGTATATTTGGGATTGCTCATCGAGAAACACTATTTGGGATATAAAAATAAGATTGAAAATGGATATGCTCAGGCTGGTAATTTGTGAGATAGGGTAAGAATCCGGTTTGGCATTGTATTTGTCATTTACCGGGGTATGTTTTTATTAACATAGTGCGGAGCCTTTAGGGAAGCCATGAGCGAACAAATAAAAAAGCTATCCAATTTATTAGATCAACTCCGTGAACAGATAAGGTTGAAACATTACAGTTATAGGACCGAGCAGGCGTATGTGCAATGGGCAAAGCGGTATATTCTATTCCACAATAAACGCCATCCAAAAGATATGGGTGAACAGGAGATCACACAATTTCTATCCCATCTTGCCATGGAGGAAAATGTATCAGCATCAACTCAAAACCAGGCTTTATGCGCGATTGTCTTTTTGTATAAAC
>JAGHBC010000139.1 GCA_021161185.1 Fidelibacterota bacterium | reverse complement strand
TCGTAAAAAGGGGAAAATATGTCATTCTTGAACGAAGTGAAGAATCTCCATAACATTGTTCGTAAAGGCATTAGAGATTCTTCGTTATCACTCAGAATGACACTCCCCGGACTTTTTACGAAACCATTATATTTGAAATTTGAAATTTTCACTCCCTTTTTCGCTCGATCCACCCTATTATCCCGGGGAGAATAAAGACAGTGGTGATGAAACATGCGCCAACGCCGATTAAGAGCGCAGTTCCCAGGCTACCATATCCTCTCCATAAAGAAAATATAAGCGATCCGAACGCCAGCATTGTGGTCAGGGAAGTAAGCAAAATAGCTTTTCCCGTACTTGCAAAGACAGTCTTGACGGAGCCGCGTCCCTCTCTGCGCCAGCGATGAATGATGTGGACGCCATCGTCAATACCAATCCCAAGAATTAATGGTATTGCCATTATATTCATTATATCTAACTGTCTGCCAATGATTTGCATTATTCCAACCATCCAGACCATTCCCATCAATAGAGGGATCATTGCCATGAGAGCATGTCCCACATTTCGGAAATCAATCAATAATAAAATAAAAACCACAATTATTGTTAAAATAGCGGCGTTGCGCCCGTCTCTGCCGATGACGTCAATCAGGGCTCGGAAGACAGGTGGAAAACCGGTGGCGCGTTCACTAATTTTATCCAGATCATCTGTGAAACGGTAGAGAAACCGGGCGTCCTGCCAGATATTGTCGGCGGGCAGCACCGTTATCAGGAAGAGATTGCGGTCTTCGTTGGCATATCGGTCAACAATGGGTGCTGGTAAATTTTCCAGTAAAATCGGATCGGTATTCGCCATTTGCAGAACATTATCTTTGAAATAGTGAAAATAATTCTTTTGGAAAGAATTTAGTCTCGACAGAATATTTTTATCTCCACGATTCAGAATTGATTCCAATCTGCGGAAAACGGTACTATTTTCGCTTTCGGCGTATCCGACAATTTCTCCGCATTTCCGGTCTATTTTATCCTGACCACCGGTAAATGCTAGGTCCTGCATCTCGATAATGTTCATTTTTAGTCGTTCCAATTCCTGTTTTAAGACATTTAACTCTTTTTCCGAAAGCAGGTTCTTACATTCAGTGCCTGATATAAACCGCCGGATTTCTTCAATATAGGGATTCCTTTTTTTCTGTTCTCCAGGTGATGGTAAAGAGAGTGAAATATCTTCAACAACTGCAATGGAAGAGTAATCCCTGGCAACTTCGGCCAGTTGCCGCGATTCCTCGACACTTTCGGCTACCAAGTAGGCAAAATCCATACTAAGATCAAATTTATCCAAAACAGTATCCTGAAGCGTAATGCTGGGAATTCCTTCCGGCTCCATATCCATATAATTATAATTAAAGGTGATTTTTGAAGCCGACCACGATAGAAGCGCTGTAACAATGATTGCTCCTATTATAGTGAATATATATCGTTCTTTCAAAACTACGCCAATCTGCCCAAGGAAAATAAAAGAGATATCCTTTGGTTTTGCTTTCTGTATAGTTCCTTTTTTAATAATGTGTTTTTCCCGACGGCGCTCACGAATTACCAGCAAAGTCGGCAAAAGTATAAATGTTACAGCCACAACCGCCAGCAAGCCGATTCCGGCAATTAAGCCCATTTCGCTCATTGCCCGTGATTCACCGATCATCAGTGCGAAAAAGGCGCAGGCGGTAGTAAGTGCCCCGGTCATTATACCCTTGCCGAATTTCAGGAGGCACTCCTCTGTAGCCTTTGCGGTGGAATAACCTAAAGACCGCATCTCCGTAAAACCGGCAATAATATGAATCGAAAAATCAATACCCAATCCAATCAATATAACGAAAAACATCAGAGTCATTATATTTAAAACCGGAACAAATATTGCCGATAGACCTGCCGCCCATATCAATCCGACCACTAAATTCAGTAAAGCCAGAATAGGAGCAACCCACATACGGAATGAAATGATCAATAATATGCCAATAGCAATCAGGGAGATTATAGATGTGTATGCAAGACCTTCCGTTCCGTATACCATCTCATCACGTCCCATAGGTATAGTTCCTGTTAATCCTGCTTGTACTCCGGGGAAATCATTTAAAGTTTCGGTTACTACAGATTGGACTGCATCGGTGCCCTCTACCATTAAATTGGCATCCATCATACTGAAATTTGGAATTACGTTAAGAATGAGGGCTTTCCTATCGTATGAGATAAAATAGGGTTCGCCCACAAGCAATTTGTCAACCGCCGAATAAACTTTTTTTTGAGGCAGTTCTTCTCCAGACAGATAGCTTTCCATAACTTCGAGCCAGTTTTCAATTCCGTTTAAAAATTGGTAAGCGCCGTCTTCCTTTTCCCGGCTGCTCAGAGATTTATCGGTTTCTATATATTCCTTCTCAAAACTGTTATTAATATTCGTCAATAACGGCACCAGGTTTGGATCCTGGAAGATATCCTGCATGTTTTTTAAGTCCGATTCCTTAGTTAGCGCAAAACCGTGATTGCGGATAAAATCCACATCCTGTTTGTAATTTACCCGACGCACATAAATCTTTTCCTCCGTTTTATTTTTCGGGTTTATAATAGGCGCCAGCAGTTTTGGAGCAATAGCGTCCGCAAATGCTTTTATTTTGTCCTCTTCGCCCTGTACCACAATAATAAGGCTTGAGGCTGAGACAAATTCGTCTAAAATACGATCAAATTCAACGGTACGCTTATCGCCTTTCGGGAGCATGTCCGACCATTTGGGCGTTATTTGAATTCTACTTGCTAATATGATACAGATAATAGTTACGGCTATAACGAAAATCAGCATTTTCCGGGGATGGTTGGTCTGCAATTGAGCCAGTTTGCGTAGGATTTTCTCTCTCATTTTCCGCTTCCTCTGTTTATCGGGTAATAGATTAGCTCAATTTTTAAAAATAGGCTCTTAAGCGCACCCTGCCGCCAAATTTCTGGTAGCCGAACTCGTCGGTATCTTTGCCGGTGAACAGGCTGCCCATTAGACTCAATTCCACATCCTGGAAAATCCGGTAGATCAGTTGCGGCGCGATGACGGCGCTTTTATCATCCAGGTTGGCGATGCCGAAGATACTCACATCCAGCAGATCGCCCAGGGGATACATTGCCAAGGCAAACAGGTAGTTTTGATTCAAGCTTCTACGCTCGCCTGCAAAATAGACCAAGTAATCATCGAAGACGGTTTTGTCTGCCGGAGAGCCAAGGTCGTTGTGGTAATATTCAGTTAGCAGGTAAAGTGAATTTTTGAATGTATAATCGCCGCCGATAACATATTCGTATTGCAGGTTATCGTTATCGTAATTCAATCGATGCGCAGCCACTTCACTGCGAATTCCTGCACCGAATAGTTCACCTTCAAGGTTGAATCCGTACAGATCGCGGGGCTGGACTGTCTTTCCGAATAATCCGCTCTGAATGAGTTGACTCCGACCGTAGAGCAGGGAAAGATCGTATTGACCGATTCCCGTTTTCAGTTGGTAGTACTGAGTTGTTTCATCCCAACTCTGCTTCGGTCGCAAAACACCGCTCAGGGTTATTCGTCCTGCCAGCGGAATGGACAGCTTCACAGCGGAAATTCCGGTTTGTTCATAAGTGGGATCCATGATGTCCTTGATATTGAAAATATCAGTCGGATTCCAGGCGTAGCCCACGCCGGGCGCAATCTGCTGTTTGCCGAGGGTCAGATCGAAAAGTTTGTGATGAAATTCCAGGAACATGTTATCGATGTAGAGAGTATCTTGCAGATGATAGGGAAGTTTGGTAAGGATAGTGCTGCCGGAGCCGTCTTGTAATGGAATCACCGGCCAATATTTTTGATCGATAAAATCCATGAAATTCAGTTCGGTCTGACCGTTGAATTGCTTATAAATTATATTGGCGCCGATTCTGATATTGTCGGATGGACTGGTATCCATGTCGAGACGCAACTTGTTATAGCCGAAATACATTGATTTGCCCGGTAATTTTCCATAATCCGCTTCGCCTTCATAATAGCCGAACCAATCGACACCGGACCAGTCCGGACTGGCGAAAAGAGTCGTGGAAATAGTTAAAATAAACAATGATGGTTTCGTAAAAAGTCTGGGGAGTGTCATTCTGAGTGATAACGAAGAATCTCTAATGCCTTTACGAACAATGTTATGGAGATTCTTCACTTCGTTCAAGAATGACATATTTTCCCCTTTTTA
>JAGHBC010000022.1 GCA_021161185.1 Fidelibacterota bacterium | reverse complement strand
TATTTAGCCAATCATTATTACATTCCGCTGATTGTTTCCGAAAGCGAAAAAACGGATTATATAAATCATATTATTAATGTGGAAAGCGAAGTAAAATTTATTGAACAACTTGAACAATATTTACAAAATACCGGCAATATTTTTAGTCAATTTGATTGGTGGATGTTTTCAAAACTAGACGAAACATTAGATGAAGTTTACATTCCTTATTACAATCCTAAAATAAATAGTATGGCTAAATTTAAACCCGATTTTATATTTTGGATACAGAGGGGGAATGACTATATAATTTTATTTGTTGATCCAAAAGGAACCGAACACACAGACGGATATAGAAAAATTGAGGGGTATTCAAGATTATTTGAAACTGCAGGAGAACAAAAAGAAGCCAAAATCTATCTTTTCAACGGATTTAATATAAGGACAAAATTATTACTAACACCTGCGCATAGGGGAATCGCCGGCGTTCCGGAACCACAGAGGCAATACTGGTTTGATAATTTTACAGATTTTGCAAATAAAATATAAAACGAATCAATAAACACGGAGTAGTTATGAAAAAAAAATACCGGTCAGTTGTCCTTTTAATGGCTGTAGTTTTTTATTTACCCTGTCTGGCGGATAATGATTTCAAGAATACTCAGGTGACTATTTACAATAACAATCAGGGACTCATTTACCAGGGCAAAGAGATTACTTTAGCTAAAGGATTAAACACCGTCAGGATTGAAGACATCTCTGCGAAACTCCGTCCGGCGACTGTCAAACTACGATTCCCGAAGGTCAGGGCTAAAGTCGAAGTTTTGGAGCAGAACTTTCTTTACGATTTGGTTAACACATGGAAATTATTCAGTAAATACACCGGTGAAAATATAACCTTTAGATTAAATACGAAAGAATCTATCTCCGGTAAATTGTTAAGCGCCGATCAGAATCATATTGTGGTACAAATGCCTGACGGCAGTATCCGGATTGCCAGAGCCGAAAACATTGCCGATTATGAATTTCCTTCTCTGCCAGGCGGATTAATTGTTAAGCCGACCCTCGAGTGGAATGTGCAATCCGAATATAAGGGCAAAACCGGCGCCGAGATTAGTTACCTGACCACCGGGATGTCGTGGAATGCCGAATATATTTTAGTTCTCGATCAAAAAGAACAAAATTTTACCTTAAGCTCCTGGATTTCGCTTAATAACAATTCCGGCGCGACCTATGAAAACGCCAAACTGAAGCTCATTGCAGGAGGACTGCACCGGGTATCTGATGCAAACATGCGTGCATATGGCGCTCCGGAAGAAGCCAAAACAATGGCGGCAAGACAAGCGGTGGAAACCCGTGAAATTGCCGATTATTATCTTTATGAACTGCCGCAACTCGTGACACTGCGTGACCAGGAGATGAAACAGGTCAGTCTGTTCGATGAAATCAATGGGAAAGGTCGCAAAGTGTATCTCTTTAAAAATCAATATCTCAGAGAGCGCGAAGACCCGCTGGAAGTAGTTTTCCGCCTGGAGAATACCAAAGAAAACAATATGGGCATGGCGTTGCCGAAAGGAGTTGTGCGGGTATTCAAGCGGGACGTTGATGAAACTCTACAATTCATCGGCGAGGATCGAATTGACCATACCAGCAACAAAGACACTCTGCGCTTAACCATGGGACGTGCATTCGACGTCAAAGGTAAGCGAACTATCATAGAGCGGGAGCGATCATCCAAGCGTTCCGAAACGGTTACTGTCGAAATTCAGATAACGAACCGGAAGACCACACCGGCTGAAGTTGAAATCATCGATGATATTTATGATTACGGAGAAATAAAAAAAGCCAGTCATTCTTATAATCGGATTAGCAGCCGTAAGGTGCTCTTTCCGATAACGGTGAAAGCCGATGCAACCGAAACCATAACGTATACTTTTTTTCGTAAGTGGTAATTGTCACCCTTGAGCCAGTCAATGTCCTCAGAACATGCCGTGATACGGATTGACACTCCGGTAACTTATATCAAAGGCGTCGGACCACGGCGAAGCGAGGCACTTGAACTTGTCGGCATAAAAACCCTCCGTGATTTACTTTATCATTTTCCCCGACGTTATCTTGATCGCAGCACAATCACACCCATTGCAAAGCTAAGAGCAGGGCTGGACGCCACGATTGTGGGGAGGGTGTTATCGCTGAACAGCGTCCGCACCCGCAAGCGCCCCTATTTGCAAATGTTGATTGGTGACGACAGCGGTCAGTTTCGCTGTGTCTGGTTTAATAGTGCCCAATATATCCAAAAAATATTTAAACCCGGTGATCTGGTTGCCATGAGCGGTAAAGTGGAATACTTTGGCGGATTGCAATTTATTCATCCCGATTATGACAAATTGGAAAGTGATGACGCCGCCACCCTGAATACCGCCCGTATTATTCCGCTCTATCCTTCAACGGCAGAGTTGAAGAAAGTCGGACTGGACAGCCGAGGGTTCAGACGATTATTGCATAATATCGTTGAAAAAATGACTTGGCAAGCGGAAGAAATATTACCGGGAGCGCTACTTGAAACATTGAAAATAACCGGAATTAATGAGGCTTTACGCCAGATACATTTTCCCGAGTCCCCAATCGTCCTTGAAAAAGCGGTGCGGCGTTTCAAATTTGAGGAGCTGTTCTATCTGCAATTATTGCTGGCGGTGAAACGGCAGGGAATCAAATCGGTAAAAAAAAGGTTTTGTTATTCCGGCGTCGGCTCCCATTTAAAACAGATTTATCAGAAGTTGCCGTTTCAGTTGACGGAAGCCCAAAAAAGAGTTATTCATGAGATATGGGATGATATGAAATCCGAAACTGTTATGAACCGCTTATTGCAGGGCGATGTCGGTTCGGGAAAAACAGTCGTCGCATTGTTGTGCGCCAGCATTGCCATTGGAAACGGTTATCAGGCGGCGGTTATGGCACCCACAGAAATTTTAGCGGAACAGCATTACCGTAATCTTGCCAAATTAGGTAAACCGGCTGGAGTTAGAGTCAACCTGCTGATCGGAGGACAGAGAAAAAAGGAGCGGGACGAGATTCTCAATGAAATCAAAAAGGGCACGGCTGAACTGGTTGTTGGCACGCATGCTCTTATTCAGGAGACCGTGGAGTTCCAATGCCTGGCATTGGCGATAATTGATGAACAGCACCGCTTTGGTGTGGTTCAGCGCAGTCAATTGATTTCCAAAGGGTTCAACCCCGATGTATTGGTGATGACGGCAACGCCTATTCCCCGCACCATGAGTATGACTCTCTATGGCGACATGGATGTCTCTGTTCTCGATGAACTGCCTGTTCGTAAAGGTAAAACCATCAGCCGGATTGTCAACGTCGATCAGCTGGATAGAGTCTACGATTATATCCGTCAACAGGTTCAAAAAGGCGAACAGGCTTATATTGTCTATCCATTGATTGACGAATCCGCCAAGATGGACCTGCAGGCGGCAATCAAGGGCTATGAATACCTCAGAACAAAAGTCTTTTCAGATTTCCGGCTGGGACTGCTGCACGGCTCTATGAAAACCGCCGAGAAAGAGGCGGTAATGCAGGCGTTTTCTGCGGGAACCGTGGATATTCTGGTTAGTACAACGGTTATTGAAGTCGGCGTTGATAATCCCAATGCCACAATTATGGTTATTGAAAATGCCGAACGATTCGGTTTGACACAGCTTCACCAGCTGCGGGGCAGGGTTGGTCGCGGCACGAAAAACGGCGTCTGCGTTATGGTTGAACGCAAACGAACGGAAACATCTCACGAGCGGTTGAAGATTATCAACGGTACAACGAACGGTTTTGAAATATCGGAGCGAGACCTTAAATTACGTGGCCCGGGCGAGTTCTACGGAACCCGGCAACATGGTTTTCCGAAAATGAAAATGGCTGATTTACTGGTGGATAAAGAACTCTTGAAAATAGCACGCAGTGAAGCTTTTATGTTTATAAAAAATGATCCTCATCTCCGTAAGTCCGAAAACCGACCGATACGAGACCATCTTATTAAAGATTATTCAGAATTTATGAACTTCATCAATGTATTATAAGGAGGCAAATGACTGAAGATCGAATTGACCAAAAGCAGGTGCTTTTTCTGGGATTAATACAATCCTTTATTACGAGCGCCTGGATTCAAATGGGCAAGCAGAAAAATCCGCTTACCGGCGACACTGCCGTAAATTTGAAAGAAGCTCAGTTTATAATCGATATGCTGGAGATGATTGAAGAAAAAACCAAAGGCAATCTTAGCGAGGAAGAAAAGCAGATCCTTGCCGGCGGACTTTCGGAATTAAAGATAAATTTTGTCGATCTTAAAGTAAAACAGGATAAACATCCGGAAAAACAGGAAGAACCGAAACCGGAGAATACTAATTAATTATCAGAAGGATTGATATGCAGATTATTAAGAACAACAAAGAAAAAGTCATTCTGGCTTTACTAACTTTTTTGCTCAGCTGGATCGTATATATGGATACCCTGGCTCCAACCGTGTCCTTCTGGGATTGCGGTGAATTCATTGCCACGTCCTATACGCTGGGCGTTCCCCACCCTCCGGGCAGTCCGTTGTACCTGTTGATTGGTCGTTTTTTTACAATGCTTCCGATTGGAAATGACATCGCCTACCGAGTAAATCTAATATCGCCGATAGTTAGTTCTTTTTCGGTAATGTTTCTGTTTTTGATCATTGTGCAGTTGCTGAAAAGCTGGGGGCGACCGGTAAAACCGCTGCAAAAAATTGCGGTATATGGCGGCGCTTTTATTGGGGCAATGACCTTTGCGTTTACAGACAGCCATTGGTTTAATGCGGTGGAAGCGGAAGTCTACGCTTTTTCAACCTTCCTGACGGCGATTGTCGTCTGGCTGATTCTCTTTTGGGAGCAGCGTTCCGATAAGCCCGGACACGAGCGTTACTTGCTGCTGATTGCCTATATCATAGGTTTGGCAACAGGTATTCACTTATTAAATCTCCTGGCAATCTTTTTTGTTGCCTTGATTATTTATTTCAAACGTACCGAAATCCCCTCAATTGGCTGGCTAATCGCCGATATTATTATCGGTGTCGCCGGAGTTTCCTTAATATTTCTCTTCTGGCGCGCAATTGTGGGCTCCTCTTTTTCGGCTCAATCCGTATTAACGGTTGGCTCATTTCTCGGTATCTATCTGTATCTTTATTACCATACAAAATCAGAACGATATAAAGAACACAGCAAAAATGTTTTAATGGCTATAACCGCTTCGGCTGCTTTTTTGGTGATCTATGGCGGTGTAATTCGGGGAATACCGAAAATTGCCGACAGCTTTGGCGTCGGCATGGTGGTTGTTACAGTACTGATTATATTTCTGGCAACGGCCTGGGTAATTCGTAAAAAACATCATATAGCCTCGCTGGTGCTGATGTCCTTGGTGTTGATAATTGTGGGTTATTCATCCTATGCGACCATATTTATTCGCAGCAGCCAAAACCCGACGATTGATGAAAATGACCCGGAAACCACTCATCAGGCAGTGGCATACATGGAACGTGAGCAGTATGGGCGCCGGGAATTTACCGATATTTTTAACAGAGCAAAGTGGAAACCCGAGACCAAACATCTTTATAAAAATTCCCTGGATTTTTTCTGGAATTATCAGATCAAAAAGATGTATATCCGCTATTTTAACTGGCAGTTTATCGGAAGGAAAGGCGCTAATGTTGATCCTTTTCAGTTTTTACTCCCTTTTCCATTCTTGGTGGGACTGTACGGTTTGTTGGTTCACTTTAACAAAGATAAGAAAAAAGCCCTGTCCGTGCTGGTGATTTTTCTTTTTACAGGATTGATGATCGTTCTGTATCTTAACCAGGATGATCCCCAGCCGCGCGAACGTGATTATTCCTATGTCGGATCATTTTTTGCCTTCTCCGTTTGGATCGGAATCGGAGCGTCGGCGCTTATCGGGCATTTGACCGAATTGAAAAATAAAAATCTTCGAAAACCCTTGACATATCTGGTTACAATTGTCCTTTTGATTGCGCTGCCGATTAACGTATTGACCGCCAATTATCATGAGCACAGTCGTAAAGGGAATTATGTCGCTTCGGATTATGCCTATAACTTACTGCAGAGTTGTGAACCAAACGGCATCATATTTACTAATGGCGATAACGATACTTTTCCCCTGTGGTATGCGCAGGAAGTCGAGAATGTGCGAAAGGATGTACGGGTTGTCAATTTAAGTCTGTTGAATACGCCGTGGTATATTAAACAGCTGCGCAACAATGAGCCTAAAGTAAAAATCGGTCGACTTAGTGATGCAACCATAGATGATCTGACGGTTATTCCTTGGAAAAAGAAACAGGTGAAAATTTCTCCGCCGCCTGACTCTGATCTGCCGCCCATGGAATGGGAATTGAAACCCACGATCATGGGGCAGGGATTGCGCGTTCAGGATATCATGATCCTGCAAATTCTGGAAGCCAATAAGTGGGAACGACCAGTGTACTTTGCAACCACTGTATCGCCCAGCAACCGCCTGAATATGGAGCCCTATCTCCAAATGGAAGGATTAACCTTCAGGATACATCCTCAAAAGGTTAAACGGACCGATATTGATAAAATTGAGAACAATCTGTTGAATGTCTATAGATTTCGGAATTTGAATAATCCGAAAGTTTATTTTAATGATACTATCACCAAACTGATCGGTAATTACCGGGCGGCGTTTTTTCAGGTGGCGGTGGACCGGTTTTACTCCGGTGAAAAAGATAAAATGCTGGCTATTTTAGATTCTATGGAAGTTGTCATGCCGGAATCACTTTTACCTATTGGCAATGTAGAAACTTACCTGCAACTCGGTATGCTGTATCATGAAGGTGGGCGCTCTGACGAGCTGCGAAAACGATTGGATGCTTTGATGAGCAGACCGAGATTGAGCGTTAAGGAGAAAGTGAAATTCGCCTCTATTTATTATCAGTATCTGAATGATTATGAGAAAGCCCTTTCTTTGCTGGAACCGCTTTATGAACAAAATCCCGGCGATCCGGAAATTATAAGCATTTTGGTGCGGCTCTATGAAGATAAAGATGATTATGCCAATGCTGCCCGTGTCTTAGACAGCTGGTTGCTTAGCCACCCGGGTGATAAAGGCGCTCAGAGTATGCGTGATGAATATCTCTTAAAAATACCGAAAATATCACCTGATTCTCTTAAAGAATCTGCTCCAATAGATTAAAAGAGAATTTATTGATTCCTAAAGATCCTGACATAACAGTCATTATTCCCCATTATAACGGCGAAGAAATCCTTCGGGATTGCTTCGCTTCGTTATTTCAGTCAACTAAACTGAAAATTCATGTGATTCTGGTCGATAATGGTTCGACCGATGGCAGCGTTGTGATGACGGAAAAGGAATTTCCTGCGGTACACATTATTAAACTTGAGCAAAATCTTGGTTTCGCCGGCGGATGTAATGTCGGGCTCCGGGCAACTACAACGCCTTTTGTACTGATCTTAAACAACGATACTGTTCATGAACAGGGCTGGATTGAACGCTTGCTGGCGAAGTTGCAATCGAATGAAAACCTGGCGGTTGTTCAGCCCAAAATTTTATCATATCAGAACCTGGGGCGTTTTGATTACTCCGGCGCTTGCGGCGGAGAGATGGATATTTTTTGTTTTCCTTTTGCACGCGGCAGAATTGTGGAGGAGGTCGAGATAGATAGAGGGCAGTATGATGACTTTTTCGATCGTATTTTTTGGGCTTCGGGGACGGCATTTTTAGCCCATACCGAGATAGTGAAAAAAGCAGGGTTGTTTGATGAATCCTTTTTTGCCCACATGGAAGAACTTGATTTGCAGTGGCGGATACAGCTCATGGGCTATGAAATCGCCGTTGAACCAAGCTCGGTAATCCGGCACCGTTCCGGCTATACGCTCGGCGCCGAAGCGCCGTTTAAAAAGTATCTGAATCATCGTAACAGCCTGCTAATGCTTTTGTCAAATTATAGCTTTTTTCTCACGGTTTATATTTTCCCGGTGAGATTGTTGCTGGATTATATGGCTTTGCTTTTTTCGGTAGTGCAGGGTGATTTCGGTCGGGTTAGCGCCATTATTAAAGCTCACTTCTGGATTTTGGTCCATCCCGGGTTGATCTGCCGGAAGCGCAAAATGGTTAAGTTACTTCGAAAAGTCAGTGATAAAAAAATTATGACGCGCCTCTATCACGGCTCTATTGCCCTTGGATTTTACCTTTTGGGAAAGCGCTGCTATATGGATATTTTAAAATAGTATTTGGTCATTTCTGCAGGATCTTTTTGTAAATTTTCTCATTATCGGAATCGAGAGCTATGATTTTATCGCCCTGCTGAGGAGTTCCGAAATCCCGGATGATTTCGGCTATATCCCGGGCATGAACATCCAGAAAAATATGGGTATAGCGTTCCCGGGCGTTTTGTTCAAACATTTTACCGATATGTTCCAGCATTTTATTGATAGCGCCGGCAACCGCTTTATTTTTTTTCTGGTAGACGAGGTCTACGGCGCTCCAGTAATAATATTTAGCCATTCGGTAATCTCTCAGACGCAGAATTTCGTCTAGTTCCTGGATACGTTGCTTCCAGCCCACCGGTCTTTCCGAAATTTGTCCGCGGGTGGCAATATCCCGGGCTTTTTCATAGATACTATTACCGCCGAGAGGCTCATAAGTGTCTAATTCACCGGCTAAAAACAGATAAGCATAAAAATCAAAAGTTCCGGTCAGGGGAGTAATCATATCGGAATGTATTAATGGGGAATTGGTATTATAGACAAATTTAAAATTTTTCTCAAAAAAGCGCTGATCGCTGGCGGCGTTGGATATGAACATTTGAGCGGTAAAAATCCGTTCAAAACCGCTGGTGTTCACACTTTGAGGGAATATGCTGATTTTAAGGGGAACTTCAATTCCATAGGTGTTTTCGATCCAGTCGTAATTCTCAAAATAGGGCGGGATGAGTTGTTCAAGCGTTTTGAGGTTGTTGCGCTCCGTTTCAGGCATGCGGTCTACGGAAATCTCCGCGGTTACATCTACAATCTGAGCCGAAGCTATTGATATAAAAAAGATAATGATGACCACTGAAAGAATACCGAACGATTTAGTCACTTGATTTACCCCCACTTTCAAATATAAAAAACGTTTGTATTATTAATTCGCTTATGAGTTTGGTAATTTAGCATAATTCTGCTTGAATATACTAAACTTCTTATAAAGTTGAAACAAGCAAGCAAATATTTGCCTTTAACTTTTGGTTGAAATTAATGAAAATTCTCATTATTCTTAAGATAAATATATAAAATTCCGGAGATACAATGGAATATTACAGCAACAGTAACCAATGGTCAAAAACGTTCCGGGAAGTGGTTTTGACTATTTGCATATTTAATCTTGTTTTTGTGGCTTCTCTCTATGCCGAAAAGCGAATTACCAGGGAACCACGGCCCGAATGGATAGATAGAATATCAACCGGTATTTATGTGGGTGTTTCGCACCGTTTTCCCGATGAAGCCGACGCCCGCGCCGATGCCCTTGCCGACGCTAAACGCCAGATCATTGAAACTCTGGGAGGTGTTATCGAAAGTGAATTTATCGATGAGATTGTCGAAAGATCGGGTGAAATAAATACCGACGACGCCTTTACCAGTTCGCGGATTAAAGTGGTTTCCCGCAATATTATCTCCGTTAAACCCAGCAAAGTATTCGTGGAAAAATGGAAAGTCCGGGAGGGATTCAAGTCCAGAACCGAATATCAGGTTTTCGTGGCGGTGCCTTTTTCCGAAGAAAACCACCGCAAGTTTATGAAAGAACTTGTCGATGAAACTATCCGGTTGGGCGAAAATCGCTATAACGAGTCCCTGAAATTAGCGCAACAGGGGTTGATATTGTTGGCTCTGGATCAGATGCAGACGATTCAGGCAAATATTGCCCCCCTGTTGAAATTAACCGGATTACTTCCCAGGGAGGTTGCTCTGCTGAACAGGTTTAATGAGGAAGTTGCGGCTAAAATAGAAACAATTCCCGGCAGCATCCGGATTGAAGGGCGGGGCGGCAACCAATCGGCGAAGATGGGTTTGCCTGTAGCAGAGCCGCTGGAGATAGCGGTGTTTTGGATCGATGGAGATCAAAAATTTCCCATACCCAATTTGAGTGTGAACTTTAGCGTTGCAAAAGGTAAAGCGACTCTGGATTCCCAAAATAAAACCGACCGGAACGGTAAAGCAGCCTGTGTTGTAAAAAACATCGCATCGGCAGGGAGGATTAAAATTCAGGCGGACATTCTTTTTCCTGAAAATCTGAAAATTGTCGACAGTCGCTATTCCTTTACTCTGCTTCCCAATAATAAAATCATGGTCAAAATCATTGAAACTAACCTTGGTCGACCTGTTGACATTTCCTATCTTGAAAATGCGTTGTTAGAGCAGCTGACAGACTGCGGTTTTCAGGTCATTGAAAACAGCCCCTTTCGGCAATTGACAGAGAACCAACTGCAGGCTGAACAGGCTGAGACAATTATTGAAATGGTCAAAAACAACGGCGCCGATTTGGTAATTCTTGGTGCTATTTCCTCCGGGCAAACCAGCAAGATTCGGGACAGGTTTTACTTTGCCCGGGCGCGCGGCACTCTGAAGGTTTACAATATTCAGTGTAAATCCGTGGTTGGCAGCTATATGATTGAGGATAAAAACGCCGGATATTCGGCCGTAAACGCCGGCTTCGAGGCGATTAAAAAAGTCAGCAATAAGCTAATTGACCAGATATTGACGGAAATGGGGCTGGAGTGAACTTTCTAGCTTGCGTTAAACGAGTAGATCGAAATAGGTGAATAATTGGTGAATAATCTGTTTTGATTCACTTGGAGATGGAAAAACGTTAAGTTAGAAATAAGAGAAAAAGAAAGGAAACAAAATTTCAACCGATATCTTTCTGTTACATAATAACAATTCTGACAAGTGATAGTGCCTCTGTGTACATAGCAAAAATAGAAATAGAAACCAATAATTATTTTTAGTGTCTTCGTGGTAAAACAAAACAGCCGTCCAAACGGACGGCTGCAAAGAACTTATCTCTGCCGGGAGTAAGGCATCTGTCAAAACTAATATTTCCGGACAGATTTACAGCATCAGGAGCAGAAAGACCATCACAAACAGCGCAACGGTTTCTACAATACCGATAACCATAAAATAGTTAGCTGTACCTTTGCCGGTTTCCGCCAGGGCATCGGCTGACCGGGCGGCGACTTTGCCCTGAAAGAAGGCTGAAAATCCCATAGCCAATCCACCGAATACACCGGCTGATAATAAAGTTAACGGATCCTTATCGCTGCCCTTGATAAAAAGCATCAGCAGAAAACCATAAATCGTCTGGGTTAAAGGCGCTCCTGAAAATGCCACCAGCATGAAGGGCGCCGGTTTGTTATTAGCAAAACACTTTTTCCAGCTGCCGATTGCAGCCTGAGACGCAACACCTGTTCCTAAAGCAGAGCCAACAGCGGCAAGCCCTAAGGCTGCAGCGGGTCCTATCATTCCAATATTCATTTTATTTCCCCTTTTTTAATCTTTAGTTTTTTCTTGAAAAGGTTCGTATTCATATCCGGTCCATTCCATACCCAACTGGCCGGAAAATTCAAGCATATTCAGTCTGATGCCGTGCACTACGACCGACAACAGACCCATTACAATATTCAATCCGTGTCCGATCAACAAAATCAGGGCTGCCGCCGGAAAGGTATAACCATGCATCAGCGGCGCGGCAATCTGGTTGAAACTCGAGGCAATTGCTACCGTTGCCATACCTACAGCGAAGAGACGGATATAGGAAATAATATTCGAAAACGAGCTCACGGCGTCCAGAAAAGTCGTAAATGCGCCACCAACCCCTTTCGCAATTCCTTTTAAAATACCGGTGCCCTTTTCCTGATTTATAAACAAAATAACAGCCGCCAAGCCACTAATAATCAATGGCGTGGCAAATCCCGGCATAGCCATACCCAGCACCAGATTCAATACCAGGAAGAACAGTCCGACAATGATGGCAAACCAACCCAAATGAGCAATACTTTTCAATTGCGGCAATTCATTAACAAAATTCATTATATTCGCCAAGCCCAGATGAATAACGGCTATAACGAAACAGATAAACATTACTTTCCGCTGAGGGTTGATATCCATACCGGGAAATAGTTCGGGAAAAGTGGCGATTTGGGGAATTGTCAGCGCCTTGAAAAACGGCAGCCTCGCGATCTGAACCGCTCCAAACCAGTTACCCGTGATAGTTCCCCAGGCAATGGTACTCATACTCAGCACATAAAGCAGCTTTATTGTCAAGGTTAGCGGTTGACCTTTTTTCACTGATTTACGGTGAGCAAACACACTGACTAAAAGAAATATGACACCATATCCGGCATCACCGATAATCATTGCCACAAAAAGTGTAAAAAAGATCAGGAAATACATACTGACATCATATTCCCGATAACCCGGCACCGTGCCGAGAAAGTCAAAAACAGGTCTAATAATACTAACCCACTTATTCAGTTTCAACAACGTTGGTGGATTGTCGGTTTCTGCCGGTTCCTCACTTAAATAACCCCAGCCTTCATTTGCCGCCGCCTGTATCAATCGCTTTACTTTACCTTCCGGACAATAGCCCTGCAAATAGCATATTTCATCCGCATCCTGCATACCCGATTTCACGGTGGCAAATTCAAGCCGTTTTTCCAGATCTTGCTTGTAAACCTGGATTTGATCGGCATATTGAGCCAGCTGAGTCATCCGTTTATCTATTTCTTCGGTGCGTTTTGTCAAACGATCAAGTTCGGCAATAACGGATGGATAATCTTCCCGGGGAATAAATTCTTCCTTTATTTCCAGGCGGGTATCTTCCGATTCCGAAATCAACGCTAGCATAACCCGGTTTTTATCTTCGTTGATTATCTCAATATGGAGGTTCTCCGGTAAATTTTTTAATATACTCTTATCGGTATTATAGAGGCGGAGGAAAATCCCTTTTTTGTTCAGAGCCTCAATATCAGCCAGAGAGATTTTACCCCAGCGCTCAAACCACGCCAGCAGGTTTTGTTTCTCTGCCGTAATGTTGCCGATCTGCTGCGCTTCTGTCGACAGCGCCAGAATCTCATTGATCAATTTCTCTATATCATCTTTTTTATCCGTTTTATCGGCAACTCCCCGGGCGTCATTCTCAATGATCAAAAGACTCTTCTCAAGGGTATTTAGTTTGGCTTCCAGCTGAGACACATCTTCCGATACCGGTGCTTTCAGATGTTGGATATGTACGAGACCTAATTTGCGCAGTTGCAGCAGCGCCTCCTCCCGGTGCCGGGCGCTGATAAACAGGGTTACTTTTTGCATTGGGACAATCATGCTGCCGCCAACTCCTTTTTCTTCTGTATTTTACTTTTGGAAATTTTTCCCCTGACTACTTCCGCTGTCTGTACATCACCGAGATAAATCCGGATAATCCGGATATTTTCCCTGGATTCCGGTATCTTGACCTTTTCAAAAAGGTTAATGCGCTGGATAGTAATGCGAAGTTCTTCACGCAGCACTTTTATCTGCTTTTTAAGAGTTTCTATTTTGACTTTTTGGGAAATCTGCTCTTTACAGGCTTCAATACCTTTGTCTACCCAGAGCGGAATTTCAAAAAAATCATACTCTTCATCTTTAAATATAACTTCCTCAAATATCTCTATATCAATTCCCGCAATATTACCACTGGCAGTGACGATCTTTTCGATGGAGAAAAAAGTCGATATGTCTATATCTTCTCCAAAAACATCGACCCACTGAAACAGCTTCCGCTCGAAGTGTTCTATCTCCTGATGGATTATTTCAATCTGTTGGGAAATGGTCCGAATCTCGTTGACCAGTTGGATCTTCTTCAATTCCAGGGTCGGCAGATAACGGGTATAGCGCTTAAGCGCCTCTTTCTGATTCTTTAATTCGTTTTTGGTGAGACGAACCTTTGCCATTATGCAGCTTCTTTCGGCCAGAATTTATTGATCAAATCAGTTTTCATACGGGTTTCTTCAGGGGTAAAACACTCTGCTAAAATTTTCCAACCCCTGTCCAAGGCATCTTCCAGGGCAATATTCACCGATAAGTCCATCATATTAGATTCAAATAAATTTCCATATTTAAGTAATTTGCCGTCCCAATCACTCATCCGGAAACCCATAGCGCGTTTTTCTTCGGTCTCAATGTACTGAGCATATAACTGAATCAGACCGTCCATAATCGCCCGGTGATCTTCACGGGTTTTATCATTAACCTGTTGTTTCAATCGACTTAAAGATCCGAAGGGCTCAATTCTGCCATTACGCAGATAGAACTGACCTTCAGTGATATATCCCGTATTATCAGGCACCGGGTGTGTCACATCGTCGCCGGGCATGGTTGTCACCGCCAGCACTGTCACGGAACCAGCGCCTTCAAAATCCACGGCTTTTTCGTAACGAGCAGCCAATTGTGAGTAAAGGTCACCCGGGTAACCGCGGTTGGACGGAACCTGTTCCATGGTAATTGCAATTTCTTTCAGTGCGTCGGCAAAGTTGGTCATATCGGTTAATAATACAAGCACATTCTTACCTTTGAGCGCAAATTTCTCCGCTACCGCCAGACAGAGATCGGGCACCATCAAGCCTTCTACAATCGGATCCGAGGCGGTATGCACAAAGAAAACCGACCGGCTCAACGCGCCGCCCTCCTCCAGGGTGTTCTTGAAGTACATGTACTGATCATATTTTAGACCGATACCGCCCAAAACGATCATATCCACTTCCGCTTGCAGCGCGATCCGCGCCAGCAACTCGTTGTACGGTTCGCCGGAGACAGAAAAGATCGGCAATTTCTGGGAAACCACGAGAGAATTGAAAACATCAATCATCGGGATATTGGTACGGATCATGTTTTTCGGAATAATACGTTTTGCGGGATTAACCGACGGTCCGGCAATCTCGATCATGTTTTCCGTCAGAGCCGGACCTTTATCACGAGGTATGCCACTGCCGTTAAAAATACGGCCCAGCATATTGTCCGAAAAAGTCACCCGCATGGGATTACCGAGGAAACGGACTTCATCATTGGTGGAGATGCCCTGACTGCCGGCGAAGACCTGGAGAGATACGATGTCATTTTCCAGTTTAATCACCTGGGCAAGGGACTTCCCCCGAAATGTCGTTATTTCCGCCAGTTCCTCGTAAGCCACGTCGGCGGCTTTGACGGTAATGACATTACCTGTTACACTTAATATTTTATTATAGACCTTTTGCATCGCCTGAGTATTCCTCAATCAATTGGTTTATTAACGCCTCCTGCTCATTGAACTTATCGTCCTTCATGTCGAAATAATTCCAGTCGATGAACAACTGGCGCAATTTATTAAAGAAGCTGCGTGCTTCATCTTTTTCTTTCAGTTTAAATTCCTCTTTCAGCACATTGAGAACTTTTTGAAACACCAGGTTTTGGCGCTCCGGAGATGTGGCGCCATCGACCGCATCAAAAGAGTTTTGCTGCAGATAGACATTATCGAGAAATTCGGATTTCAGATAAATGATATAATCTTCTACCGACGTTCCCTCTTCCCCCACTACCAGCATCATCTGATGAACTTCATTTCCTTTAAAAAGTATTTTACGGGCTTCATCTATCATGTTTTGGGGGATAAAACTCTTGTACTTCGACCAGCTCTCCAGTGGGTGAATCGCCGGATAGCGGCGGGCATTTGAGCGGTCGCGGGATAAACCATGAAAAGCGCCAACCACTTTCAGAGTTGATTGGGTCACCGGCTCTTCAAAATTACCACCCGCCGGACTGACCGTACCGCCGATAGTTAAACTGCCCCGGCTGCCGTCGTTAAGTTCTACCAGACCGGCGCGTTCATAAAACTGGGCAATCCGGGATCCCAAATAGGCAGGGAAAGCTTCTTCGCCGGGAATCTCTTCGAGGCGACCGGACAACTCACGCATCGCTTGCGCCCAGCGGGAAGTTGAATCAGCTAATAAAAGTACATTCAAACCCATCTGCCGATAGTATTCTCCAAGCGTTGCAGCAGTATAGACCGATGCTTCACGAGCCGCCACCGGCATGGAGCTGGTATTACAGATGATGATCGTCCGTTCCATCAGGGGTTTCCCGGTTCGCGGATCGGTAATTTCAGGAAATTCGCGCAGAGTTTCCACCACCTCGCCGGCGCGTTCACCACAGGCGGCAATAATTACAATATCGGCTTCGGCAAAACGGCTGGTAACCTGCTGAAGAACGGTCTTACCGGCTCCGAATGGACCGGGAATACAGTATGTTCCACCCTTGGCTACCGGGAAAAACGTATCAATAATACGAGTCTGAGTGGTTAGCGGTTCCCTGGGTACAAGTTTGTCGCGATAATTAGTAATCGGGATTTTGACAGGCCATTCGAAGTACATCATAAGGTCGTGCTTAATACCTTTTTCGTTCTCAATAGTCGCCAGGGTTTCAACAACCTTATATTTGTCCTTTTTCACAATCGATTTGAGCGAATAATTTCCCCGAATGTCAAAAGGCACAAAGATTTTATGTTCAAAAATCCCCTCCTTGACATGACCGAGAACACTACCGCCCGTGACAGTATCGCCTGTCTTTGCCGTGGGTGTGAATTCCCATTCTTTCTCGAAATCAAGGGCGTCCAGAATGACCCCCCGTTTCAGAAAAAAACCATGCATTTTCGCCAGCTCGTTCAGCGGGTTTTGCAAGCCGTCGTAAACCATTCCGAGAATACCCGGGCCCAACTGTACTGACAACATTTCACCGGTAAATTCCACCTCGTCACCGACCTTCAAGCCTTTGGTAATCTCAAAGACCTGCATGTAGGCAATATTTCCCTGAATTTTAATGACTTCGGATTTGAGCCGGTCCTCACCGGAAATCGCATACCCAACTTCATTTTGGATAATATTACCCTCAAAGGCAACCGAAATCATGTTGCCGTTAATACCAACAATTGTTCCTTTACTCTGTTTCATAAGCCTATTTCAGTATATGTTTGAAATTTTTCCTTGCCAACTTCCTTGTTGAAGCGCTGTAAACGCGCCAATATCTGCAATTTCAGATAGTAAAGAATAAAAAATATAATGTCCGAATAATGCCCGAATTCCAATTCGTCGATAAAATTCCATCGCAATAACAATAATTTTTTCTCAACTTCCAGCGGGTTACCCTCTTTGATCATTGTAACGGGAAACAGAACGGTTTTGTACTCTTGCCGCTGTTTAAGGGCTTTCCGCCAAAGAACCATTTCCGTTCTCAATTGAAATTCAAATTGCTTGAATTCCTTCAATGCCTGTGGTTCGGCACCTGTTTTTTCTGTGTTTTTTAAATCAACACTGTTTAAAAGGTGAAAATCAGAAGCGCTCATCCATTTGCGGGCTTCCGTCAGAAATGCCTCAATCCTGATAAGCGGATCTTTGTCGAATTCCAGCACCGGCAGCTGGGCAGCAAAGTAGTAATACTTGTCCATTACGCCTTATTTAATATTTCTCTAATCGTGGGATTTAAAAACTCTGCGAGAAGTTCGGCGATGCTTTCATCGGTAAAATCATAATAGACGTCGTTGCCTTTCAGACCGATCCGGAAGCCTTTGGCAACTCCTTTATCGACTTTGAAGGTCACAGTCTCTTTCAACTGCTCACGGCTTTTGGAGAGAACAAAATCCTTGAGAGTCGGTAAATCTTTAGCGCTGACTAATACTTCCATATCGCCGTTGAAATTTTCCGCAATTTTTGTGATAAGCTCTTTCAGAAAATCCGGCTTAAGGGTCGCGCCGATCTCCTGTTTAAAAACCGTATCAAATAGACGGATCAGTTGTTCTTTGGTCACCAAAACGGTGTCGCGGGCGGCTTGCTTTAGAGCGGCTTCGCCGTTGGAGCGAATTTTCGTCCCCTCTTTCTCTGCCGTGGCAATGATACTTTCTCCTTCAGCCTCGGCCTTTTTCAGAATTTCTTCGGCATCGGCCTGGGCTTTCTGTATAATTTCATCGGCGGACTTGCGGGCTTCGGCAATGCCGTCACTTTTTATTTTCTCAATTAAATGCTCGAGCTTCGACTCCATGAAAACTCTCCTTTAGCAAACGTAGTCATCATTATAAAATTGAAATAGTCAGGTGCTATCGTGACGTAAATTTATGGTTTTGACTCTCTTATCTAAGAGATTTTATAGTGCGGATAACCAAACCAATAGAGGCCGGGATTTTCACCGGCATATCCGGGTTTTTCGGTATATTCAAAAATTGCGCCCTAACTCAAAAATCGGGTAAGAATTTACACTTTTAAATGTGCCTTGTCAAGTTGGTTTGCATAGTTCCCAAAACTTTTCTACCTTAATTTTTACCATAATCTAATCACAGATTCCGGCATGTTTAAGGTCGTTTAGTTCAACCGTCCATCGAAGATTTCTATGCAACGGCGCTTCGCAATATTCCCTTGGGATTATTGTCAATTGGCGCCTTATTAAATAGGTACAACGTTCAGATGCTGGATTTACGATACGGTCAATCCCATAATATTTTTATTCCCAAAGAACTGGAAGCGGTAAAGCCTTACCCTTGATTCGACAACTCGAACGCCGTAAGTTCAGTAATATCAAGCGCATGACATTTTAGAACCTTTGAAGTTTCGGCACTACATTTTTCTTATGGTTTTTTCCGTTTCTTTAGGGGAAGTAG
>JAGHBC010000143.1 GCA_021161185.1 Fidelibacterota bacterium | reverse complement strand
TAGTTTTATACGGGAAAAACGTTAGTTGCATTTGCATATTTTATTATCCTTTTTCTGCTCGTTTTGCTGTGAGTTAAGACAATTAAATCTGCGAATCAACTGCTATTATTCATTGTTTTTTCAATATCAGGTCAGGATTTCTGAAGTATAAACCACTGAAGTGGTTATTTGATACAAAGAATATTTTTATCACCATAATTTATTCAGGTGAAAGTAGCCATTAATAATCTTTAACTGATTCATCAGTTTTTCAAGTTTATAGATAGACTCTAAATGGGCTGTATAAAAACGCATTAACAGGTAAAATAATTTCAGTGCAAATCGTGCAATCTAATCTCACTGAGAATTTGTACTGCTCTGCTCGGCTAATATTACATATTGAAAGCGAACGATTCGAGAATTATAATTATTGCCCTAACTCTTCATCAAGATCAATATCGATACCGGTGGACAGTTGATAACGCAAAATTCGATTATTGCCTGAATCAACGATATAAACCATCTCTTCATCAACAGCAATACTCTTCGGATCCATCAAAACATCACTGTGTTCGGTTGTAATGATCGTATCTTTTTCTGTAATTACAGTATCAATAAATGTTGAATCTATTTGAATGAAAGTAGTGTCATATAAGGTAGTATCAATCTGAACAAAACGAGTTCCCGCCTTTCGAATAAAGGAACCCGAATTGTCATATACCTGTACTTCATTGGTCCCTTTATCAACAACAAAAATATCTCCATCGCTGCTGGTTGCAACATCGTACAGTTGATCAAACCGATAAAGATCCATTATTTCATTTTTATCCAGTGCGAAACTTGATACCCATTGGCCAACCGAAGATACATAGGTAATTTTGTGGAAACTGAAATTCTCACCAAGTTGGGTATAATAGATATTTCCGCTCTGATCGACAGTAATCCCTTTTGGATTGTTGACAGTTCCGGCTCCAGTACCAGCTGTGACAACATTGTAGTCAAAATAACCGCGATGCTGCCAGAGTGTATTTCCATTGCGGAGTTTGATATAGCTTGATCTTCCAGTGTAGATGGAAGCAATCCTTTGTTGTACCCTATCGCACACATAAAGTTGGTTATCCCCAAATGGCGCTGCAGCAACACTAACGAATTCCGCGCCCTCTTCATTAAATTCAGTATAAAAAATATGGGGTTTATAGATACTGTCCAACATTGCCGGATCGGATATAAACTGCACGTCTTTAATTACATATCCTTCGTACTCATAGATTTCAGATAAATAGAATTCAGATGGCGTTAATACTTTTTCATCATTTGTATCGTAGTTTATATAAGTAATTTCAGTTGCAATGGAATCGGTACCCTCGGGATACATATTTCTGATATTATTGATGTACTGATTCCAGACGTAAATGTTTTTGGAATTATCGACAATAAATACATTTAATTTGGAATCAACGCACAATCCGACCGGATTTATCGGCACTTCTGGATTATCCACATTTGGAATATTGCCGATATCGGTAAAATCATTTCCAAAATTATCGCTTTCCACAATTTCACCTGTTTTTGCCATGACAACAATACGGGCATTGCCACTGTCGGCAACAAAGATATAATCATCCTGGGATATAAAAATATCCGTTGGATTGTTGAAATTCCAGGCACTTCCGCCCCATACCGGATTTACCGGTATATACTTTTCTTCACCAATATTGAAAATGATATCGGAATTATCATCCTCGGGCATACTGATTGGGTCAAAACTGCACGTTGATAACAATATTGATAAAAATATAATTGTAACTGCTATTTTAGTCTGCATCATTAAACTTAAATGAAATTTGAAAATTATGAACATTACCGAGAATACCGAAATCCGACCAGGCATAATCCGCTGCTATACCCCAATGGTTTACCATGAAATTTAATCCACCGCCAACAGAAAATGACCGTTCTGATTGATTGGTAATAATTCCTGCTCTCAATGCTATTGTGTTATAAAAGCTCTGCTCGATTCCAGCCACCAGATTCTCTGCATTATCGACGGGATGGTTCAGTTGCACCGATAAAAGCGTCTTCCGCCAAGATGTTTCAAAGAGATCAATGGCGGTACCAATACGGAATTCCGTCGGCGGCGAAAAAAGCGTATATTGCGACTCTTTTTCACCACCTTCTTTTAACGGTTTGATATACGTGCCGTCGGGTCGGGATTGGGCTCCGAAATTTACAAGTGAAACACAGAAGCGCAGCGATTTGAAACCGGTCCAGTAAAAAGTACCAAGATCCATCAAAACGTTACTCATCACTAATTCGGCCAGATTTTCCTGAACATATTTAATCGTTAATCCATAGGAAAAGCGGTCGGTCATTTTATGGGAGAATGTCATCCCCAAAAACATATCTCCATAATTGAAATATTCTCCGGATCCATAGGGCTGGTACTCAGTTGTTACCTCCATTGGCTCGGTGTATAAAGCGCCGGCACTGAAGCCAAGATAAATATTATCCGAAATTTTCTGTATATATCCCGCATAGCTATAATCAATACCGGCAAACCAGTTCAGATGGCTTACGGTAAGATCACAGCAACCTACCTGAGCTGCGGCAGCCGGGTTCCAGTAAATCGATGTGGCGTCATTGGCAAGCGATACACCGGCATTTCCCATACCAAGAGCGCGGGCACCTACACCGATTTTCAGAAAAGTAAATACAGATGTCCCGACACGCTGTCCCCCAAGAACATTAAAGAGGGTTATGTCCGCCCTGATCCCGGAGGTCAGAAATAGTAAGCTAAATAATATGGTAAGTTTTTTACTCATTAAAAACCGTATGAGATACCAAAAATAAGTGTTCTGGGTTGTCTATATCGACTCGGATCATAATTTGGACTGGGTCGATTGATATAGCTGTAACTAACAGGTTCGCCCGGATCATAAGCCTCTCCGGTAAATGGATTGATATAGGCCGGTATTTTCGTATCAAAAATGTTCCTGACTTCAAAGAATGCCTCAAGATACTGCTTTTGTTTATGAAATACTTGCTTATGGATTTTTAGGTCAATTTGACTGATATATCCGGAAATTTCAGAATATGGTTTATCACTCTCGGATACACCGATAAGGTATAGTTGACCATCGGAATATACTGAATCCAGTATCGTACTGGCCGTGAACCGCCGACCGGACTCGAACTCAAAATGCATCGTTGCTCCCCAGTTATTTGGCATGCGAATTCCAAACAGTCTTGGGGCCGTTTTTTCATATACTTTAAATTTAAAATTACCGCTGATGCTCAACGGCCGATCCCAGCGCAAATAATTTTCACCGATCGGTTTGGCGGACAATTGACCCGCTTCCACCAATAAATTGTCATTGGGTGTGGAACTCTTTCCGGTAACAATTGAATAGGATGCATTCATGTCACCGGTAAAATGTTTACCGTATCGTTGCCGGAAAATCAGTTCAAGGCCTCTTGACCGGGCATAATCCATATTAACATACATAATCAGACTGTAGCGTCCCAATTTTGGATTGTAAGTCGTGATGCTTTGCGACGTTTCATAGTCGAACATGTCCTTGTAGTAGGCCTTAAACTCGACGGCGCTGTTTCCGGTAAATTTATGTTTGATTCCCAATTCGTAAGCAACCGTTGTTTTCGGATTCAGGTTAGGATTGCCGATGAGATTATAGGTCGCTTCGGCCTTACTGTTTAATTTTGCGTACACATATTTATATGTAGGCAATTGCGAAAAATGACCGTAATTGAAATAAAGAACATCATTATCTGTTACGGGATGTGAAATACCTAAGCGCGGTGAAAAATGGCCTTTTGCCCTGTGACCGAACAAATTAAATGTTTCCTTCATAAAAAGGTCACGCCCGGCGTCGGTAATTGTATACAGTTCCTCGTTAGCAATGGCATCTTCGATATATTTTCCGGGAAACCAGTAATCATAGCGCAATCCGATATTTGCAATCATACCTTCAAAAACAATTCTGTCCTGGATGTAAAACGCGCCGTTATTGGGAAATACTTTATACATATCCCAGCTTTCACCCAGACCGCTGGTTCCAATCCAGGGTTTGTATATATCGATGACCTGCATTTCGGTATATTTGGCTTCAAATCCGGCTTTATAAGAGTGTCGTGAAGATGTAATATAACTGATATCAAAATCCAGAGACCAGCTGTTACTGTAATAGTCATACCAGTGCGGTTCATCACCGCTGTCCCAGTATTCGTCACCCTGAAATATTCGAATATCTCCATCTTCATTGATATGCGAATATTCCACCGGCCAGAGGTCTAATGTTTCCGTATATTCATACCACCATTTATTCTGAACGGCTGCGTGTTCGTAGGTCAAGTACCGGCCAATGTTGATTTCGTAAAACATCCGCGACGATAACGTATGACTCCAGATAAAATTGGTGACGTAGGAGCCTTTCGTAACAGTTAAATAATTATCCAGTATTTTCTGATACTCATTCTCATAATCCCATTGAGAAAAATATCCGGGATTAATATTCAAAGAGTTGTTTTGTGAAATTGACAACTTATGTTTAGGTGTGATTTTCCAGGTCAGTTTACTCATCCAACTCCAACTGTTGTCCCCGCGTAGAGCAAATCGATCCTGCCAGCTTTCTTTCGGATATAATGTCTTGGCTATGGGCAGATATGTATCGGTTATATTCATGTAACCGCTGATGAAAAAATATATATCGCCGGGAATATCCAGACCAATCGCTTTCAGCAGGTATGAGGTGGTCGGTTCAAGACCGCCAAGCGTAAATTCGGCGATGTCGGTATTTAATCCTTTTATCTGTGAACCTAAATGATCTGTTTTATATGTCAGACTACCCTCATATTCATCATCGCCTTCTTTAAGTTTTACATCAATTATACCGGACATAGCCTGTCCGTACTCGGCATTAAAACCACCGGAGATAAACTCCAGTTCGGAAATTGCATTCGGATTGACATACAGATTGTTGACCGCACCCGAAAGCGGATCTTTTAATGATAAACCATCAACTATGAACTGACTTTCATCAACACGGCCACCCCGAATGTGAATTTCATTATCAGACTCAACTACTCCAACCTGATCGGCGATAATATCTGTTACATTTTCGGCAATCTTGCCAGCCAAATCTTCACGGGACAAACGCACGGAAGATGAGGTTTGATCAACCTGTAAAATTGGTTTTTCACCGACGACTACAATCTCCTGACCAATTGCCAAAACGGTCTCTTCCATTTCAATATTCAGCCGGGTTGTTTTTCCGCGTTCAACTTTGACGCCGGCCTGTAAATGAACCTTGTAGCCGATCATGGTAATTTCAAGATCATAACTTCCCGGTGAGATATTTCTGATCTCAAAATTACCGTCACCGTCGGTTGCGGTTCCGTAATACGTACCCTTAACAATTATATTAACTCCCGGTAATCCTTCACCACTGTCCTTTTCAACAACACGGCCGGATATGGTTCCGTTGCCGGTTTGTGCCGGTAAATACGTAAAACACAGCGTAATCAGCGCAAGGATTATTTTCCGGAGCATATTATTCAAATTCAACATTCAATATATAATCTATAAGATCTTTAACGTTGTCATAACCATTACAATAGTGCAGTGGAAGTGAAAAGTAGATACTTTCCCCTTCAATATAAGAGGGTTTATAACGTACACATACGGACGGAGTTCCTTGATATGGAACACTAACTGTAGTACTATCGGGATGCTGCATGGTAAAAACGTCATCAACTCCCTCTTCGTTTCCGGCAACAAGCGCCGAAACACGGTTCCCGATTAAAATGTGATTACTGAGAGTTAAAGATTGATTTAACTCTTCATCGTCGCCAAAATTGGCTATAATGTCAATCCCCGATAATAGTCGTCCACCCGGATTTAAGCGAAAGACAGAATCAATATTTGTGAACGTCCAGTTGGTATCGGGAATCTCCTCATTTCCGTTGGTGATAAAGATTTTACCGCCGTTTTTTACATACTTTGTGATACTTAAACCGGCTTCTGAAATATGGGGACTGCCAAGATGGGCAAACCAGATAACTTTATCAAAGTAACTGAGATATGCTTCAATATCCGTCGAAGTATATGGCAGTGAATTCTGCAGGTTATTAATATTACTTCCGATTTCCCAAACAGAATATGTGTCAGCCACTACTTCTTTCAGAATATCTTCGTAAAAAGTCTGTACTGTGTATTCAGATTGGTCCTGAGCATAGTCGTTTACCAGTAAAACGGAACCATGTGCCTCTTTGACATACCACTGATTCGGTACTTCATCGTCTGTGGAATCCGGAAACATAATCGTTTTACTCTGAGCACCGGCAATATCAACGGCTTTAATAAAAAACTTATGAAATCCTTCAACAAGACCGTCATCATAGGTAAGTGTAATCTGATCCGTCAGGTAATTATTCTCTTTTTCGATAACATTCCATTCGCTGGTATCATCAAGCGCCCATAAAATGGAGGTGATTGTTTCATTACCGTCAGGATCAGTAGCGTCCCAGATAAAAGTCCTGGTTGGAAAAGTTGTAGCCGTTACTTCTGGTTTGCCGGCAGGCGCATCGGGATTACTGTTTAACCGAAAATCGATGTCCGGTCTTGAGTTGAAGACCGGAAAACTCATCCTAGCAGGCGTCGGATCAATCATACTGTCGTTATCAACAGCCTGTACGAAAAACTCAAAACGGTCGTATTTCTGTCGGATGGGAACATAGAAAGTGCCGGCTTCGGCGGTTGTAAAAACCGGCTCGGCCATATAACTCCATTGGTAATAATATCCAATTACTTCGCCGTCATGATCATCTCCCCACCAATAAATTTCCTGACGACTGGCGGTTGTATCCAGTGATGTAATAATTGTGTCTTTTGTGATAATTGCCTGGTCGCCGTTCCAGGTTGTATCCTGTGTAACGGTTGTATCGCTGTTGAAAAAGATAAAGAAATAAGTTTCCGGCGGGCTGTTGCCATTTATCTTGTTATCCAGTTCTTCGAGAAAAGGATTTTCAATTGTATCACAGGAAATCAGCGCCCAAATCAGAATTGACAGTAGAAACAATGAAAATATTTTTTTTACTGATAACGACACTTTAAACATTTTGTAAGCATTGCAGGGGAGCATAACGCCCCCCTGCTTTTTGCGTATTCCTTTGTTAACGGATTAACATCATTTTTTTGTAATCAATATAGTTGCCGGCTTTCATTCTGAGAATATAAGCGCCACTGGCAACCTGCTGACCGGTCTGATTTCTGCCGTCCCAGTTCAGAATATAATGTCCCGGAGTGTAGGACTGATTTGTAATCGTGCGAACCTGGTATCCAAGAAGGTCATAAACAACAATCTGGACATGCTGATTTTCAGGAATTTCAAAATATATTCTGGTTTCCGGGTTAAAGGGATTCGGGAAATTCTGACTGAGTTTATACTGCAGCGGATGAGTAATGATTTCATCAGCAATACCAACCACCGCGCCAACATCCGCCAAATCGCGAATTTCGATTTTATAACTTCCAAAACTGTATGTATAAACTCCGGTAATGTTTTCGATTACGGTACCCACGGACAAGGTGTCAAACCAGTCCAGTTTGGAGGCATCGTCATCAATCAAACAAGGACCTGTACCATCGTCCATAGTCCAGTCATAAGCGTTGATTTCGGAAACCTGGGCATTATTTATTTTCACAAGAACGCCCTCGTACTGTTCGGATTCATAGTCGGTGCTCGGCAGTTCGCCGGTTGTCAGCGTAATCGGTGCCGGTTCGGCATTGCCCTGGGACAATACTTTAACCGAATCCACCAGAATCATCGTATTGTTACCCCATTTGAAAGTCCAGTCGGGATTTTGTTCTTCGACGACACCCCATACCTGAACTTCATCGCCGCGCAATAAAGTCTCACCAACATCAAACAGGAATATTCCGCTCCAGGGCGCTGCGTCATCCTGAATGGCATAGGCGCCATAATTGCTGAGCATCGCTGTATCACCGGTAACAATACCGGTTATGCACACCTCATATCCATTGAAAGGTGAATCGGCAATTTGCCAGGGTGAATATTGAACGTCTGCGATGGAAAGCACGCCGTCTCTAACAACATACCCGTATTTTCTGGATGATGTATCCGCCGGCATTAAGGTTGTTTGATCTATAGAATCGGTTACTTTCAGAAAATATTCAACCCAGCTGCCCTCGGCTTGCGCCGGAATATCACCGGTATAAATAACATCATCATCGCTGCTCATAGCAGCTTCCTGGAATTCTCCGCCGTCAACAGAATAGTAGATTGACGCAGCGGCTACAACATCATTTGTTGTTACTTCAACTGAAACTGTTACCGCGTCAGTGGACTTTGGTACACCAGGATTACGATCAACATTTGTCAGCATCGGCGGGCCGGCGCCTAGCACCATATCTTCAACATAAAGCGGACAGAGTTTGTAGGCTGTTGAATCGCTATAAGATCCGTAGTGATGATAGACCCATCCTTTAACAGATTCAAAAAGACTGCCTAAAGGTGGATCAACATATCCGCCTAAACTGTCGGAATCATCATCAATTCGAACACCACCAGTACCGTCATCAATCTCAAATAATTCGTATCCGCCCTCCAATAGATCGGTTACTTTAGCGTCTTTAACGGCAACCATTACATTGCCCCACTGTTCTGCCGTAACCGGTAAACGGAGATCGCCGGTTGCAATCGTATCAACCGGAGGCAGCGGCTGACCAATGTTGACAATATTAATTGGGCTGGTAATCCAGAATTCCGTCATGTTTGAGACAGCGGTTGAATATTCTCCGATATATCCGGTCATTTCAATGATATCACCTTCATACAGTGTCGGATAGGCTGTGGAATCAGCGTTATATGATAATATCGCACTCCAGGGTCCTCCCTTGGGATCGGCGAAGATAAATTTAATACCGGCGCCGGCATAACTTAATCCTGTCGGCATTGTGACAATACCGGTCATTTTTACGGTATCACCATCAAAATAGGAAATATCCGATTCTGCGTCGTCAAATGCCTTGATCAGATCGCTGTAGCGAACCTGCTGTACGGCCTGGAATCGGGTAAAATCGCCGGCTTCCACGATATCATAAGCCAAACGGGGCAGAATCTTGTGATCGCTGTATGCGTAATCAAGAACACCAGTGATACTTTTTACACCAGTGTACTCTGTCGGATCAAAATAGTATTCCGCGGCATCGTCAATCATGACGTCGCCGGTTCCATCACTGACTTTCCACTGACCATATCCGGCATCATCTTCTGTGATGTCTGCGTCAACTACTTTTACAAGACAGCCTTCATAGGCCTCTGCATTGGCGCCGCCGGTGCCGATCTCACCGGTGGTGACTACCATCGGTTCAACTTCTTTATCACTTGCCAGTAATACATAATCAGTAACGTTTTTGATTTCAGTAACGCCATAATATTCCGCTACTGTACCGGTTATCATAACACTGTCGCCATAAGCATTCCCGCGACCGGTATCGTAAACCTTGATACCGCTCCAGGGTGCTTTGGCATCCTGGATAAAGTAATACTTATCACCGAAAGCCCAGGATTCAGCTGAAACGGTACCGCTTATTGTAACCACTTCATCGACTAATACCGATGCGTCACTGCCACTGCCAGTTGTGTCCTGAATTGCTGCGATTGGAATCAAAGAAGTAACTTCCACCGCGTGGTCCAGACTTACACTGTAATAAGAAGGATCGCTGAAATCCATTGAGGCTTCCGTAACGAAATAACCCAGGTTGTAACTGGTTTCCGTTGAACCAGTAGTAAAGAGAATATTTACAACGATATTTCCATCTTCCAGTGCCGTACTGTCTTTTGATACGGATTGATAGATTTCCCAATGCATACCAGATGGCGCCGGATACCTGACATCAAGTGAATCTTTCCAGTAATCTACCGTACCCGGATCACTATCCGGGGTACCAGGATCCAGGAAAGTACAATAATTTGGTCCGACATCGCCGGGCTCGCCGGGCTCATAATAGACCGAATCTACGGTCCATTCATCAGGTATTAACACTCCTACAATACCATACTTACCATCAGTAGTTAAACCGTAAGTAGGATCTGGAGCAGTGCTTACCTTCAGTTGTGCTAAAAATGAAGTTTCAGCCGTGATCGTTGCCGGCTGAACAACTTCATCAATTGTGAAACAGCTTGTTAATAATACCATCATTAACATCGCTGTGGTTAGCAAGAACAATCTTTTAGCAATTTTCATAGCTACTTCCTCCTCTATTTTATTACTAAAAATTTCCCATTTTGAACATCTTTCGTATTCAGATCTTCGACAGTGAAAATATAAAGTCCGGTTGCGATAGCCTGGTCATATTTGCTGATCATATCCCAAGCATGTTCGCCGCCGGAAAGAACAAACTGAATATTTTCCGATGATTCCCCTGCCTGAGTTGCGATATCTTGCAATAACTGAATATCAGAGCCGTTGTAAGTATCGGAATTATGTTCAAACTCATCAACCAATTCACCGCTAAGTGTAAATATTTTGATGCGGGCTTTTGCCGGAAGATTATAAAACCATATCATTCGCTCACGTTCGCTGTATCCGTCCCAAATTGCTCGACCTCTGTAAGGATTGGGATATACCCCGACTTTGCGGGTAAAGTTTTCGGTTTGCGGTGTTTGACCGGCAATGACGTATGCCATCTGATTGATAATATTGCTCTCAAGGCTCTCCAAACCGGTTGCCTCGTCACCCTGATCGTAGGAAGTTACGGAATAGATATTTTTATCCGGCCAGCCACTCTTGACACCGGTGTTGACAAAGCGATAAAACATCGTGTCACTTTCGATAATTTTGAAATATAGAGTGTCATTATTCTCGATGATATATTGGTATGTTTTTATCGTATCGCTCCCCACTATTTCAGTAGTAAACGCTTCTTCACGTGGAATACGAATTAAATCAAATCCTGTATCGTAGCCAATATTGTCATCGATATCAAATTGTGCCAGTAAGGTCCAACCGCTGGTGACCTCTTCACTGAATGTTTTTTTTCTGGAATATATTCGATATCCCTCAAAATCCCTTTTCTGAGTTAGCGGATCTTTGGCATACTCCGGCTTATTGTTCCAATATATTGTAATGCGGTCATCTTCAGCGTATACTTTGATCTCCGGCGACGGCGGCGGCGTCGGCAAAATATAGCGGTCAAGGATGCCATTGCCGTTTACATCTTCTTCTGGGTCAAGCACTCCGTTGCCATTAATGTCTTCTCCATTAAACGCCGTTTGCGCCCAATCGGAGTTAGCGTGTAAAAATGCCCGGCGTGCGACGTTATCGGTCAGAGAACTGTTGGCCCAGCGAGCACAAACAATTACGAAAGCGACACGAATAGAATCACCGGGATTCAAAATCCATCTCGTAGAATCATAGGTGGCGCTGGTTTCGTCATAATAGGGTTCACTACCGAAGGGTCCGGCGGAAAGCAAAAACAACCAGCTGTCCGGCTCACTTGGATATCCTTCATCGGTATAGCCTGCGGTTGCAATTTTTGTCGGCACGGAAGTACGCATAAAGTCATATCTCTGGGAGTCATCTATCGGTAAAACATACTCCGGATAATCGGCGTTGGAGGATGTAGTCCAAACCCACTGCCGGTAATAGGTATCCCAATATCCCAATGGAACGGTAGTGTTGCCTAAAAACCGTACACCGATATAACTTTGAGCATATCCGTTATCGCCATCTGCATCATATTGGTAGGCAATATTTCGTGGAGTTCCCGGAAATTCATCATCAGGATAGGGATCATAAATGGTTTTATCGAATCCGTCAAGATTGTCATACCACGTAAATCCACCGCCAGGTTCATAAATGCTGGTGTAATTCATATTAGCAACCGAGGCATCCATCCAGATACCACAATATAAATTCTCAATCGGCCAGCCGCCGCTCTCAATCAAATTTGATTCATTATATATGGTATAATCCAATATTACAAATGACTCTGTAAAGGAATAATTCCAGGCATAGCTTTCCTGGTGGACACGAATACCCAAAGGAACATGATTAACCACAGAATTATTGTCCGTAAAATCACAAATAAAATCCTGATGAGATATAGCTTTTGGCGAAAAATATTTGCTGGTCTGAATGGATGATTCAACTTTAATCGTATCCTGTAGCAGCGAACTGGTTGTAAACTCAAATCCTTCAGCGTCGTAATCAAATGCGCCGTCAACAATTGCCGTTGAAACATGTTTACTGCCCCTGACGACACCTCCGACCCATAATCCGGCGTAGGAAAAATGCTCAACCTCTTCTTTGGCAATATCGGCATACTGTTTATAACGGCAGGATGGCTGATCAGGATTATTCCAGCCTTCTCCAAGTAATCCAAAATTGGTGACCGTCAATCCAATCTGCCCAACAGTAGTGTAATTATTGTAATCATCAACTGCTGTTTTTCCAAGTCTTAACACAGATTGTGTTTGTGAAATTGCAGAAGTCGATAGAAAAAAAACTGCCAGGTTTATGACAGTTAGAAATCGCAGGATATTTATATTTTTTCTTATTGATTTTTCCTTATTTAACAACATCATTGATTAGTTTAGGCAGTTTGATACTAAATAGTCAAGTTAATTAACGTTAAATACTGTTTATCCAACGAATGAAAATCCCGATACTTTAATCCTCCTGAGATTACAAGCTTTTCTTTGGTTTTATATTTTATAATTTTCATGGACATGAAATCTACAAAAAAGAAATATCAATCAAAAAGCAAAATATTAAACTTTCAGATTTTTCTTTACTTGCTTTTAAAAAAACGCTATACTATATTTTGTTAGGCAAAAGATTCTTTTACACCACATAATCAAACAGTCAAAGTGGACAGACAGGAGTCTTTAACGAGGGTAAAAAAATAAAAAAACCAAAAACTGGAGGAAAGATGAGAAGTAAACTCGCTATTCTTGCGTTGGTTCTTTTTCTGGTTCCCGCACTTGTTTTTGCACAAAGCGGTAATATTCAGGGAAAAGTTACCGACAAAACAACCGGAGAGGGAATTGCCGGCGCCAATGTTATGATCGAGGGCACAACCCTGGGTGCGGCGACAGATGCTGATGGAAATTTCGTGATTGACGACGTGCCGGTAGGCAATATTCGGATTATTGTCTCAGTTATCGGATATGCAAAAGTTGACCGGGTCGTAACTGTAGCAACCGGACGCACTGTAAAAGTCAACTTTCAATTGGAAAGAGAAACACTTGAATTAGGCGCATTGGAAGTTTTGGCGTCACGCGCAACGCGCACCACTCCTGTTGCCTATACCAATGTAGAGAAAATTGATATTGAAATTAACCTGGGTTCACGGGATATGCCAATGGTTTTAAACACAACTCCAAGTGTTTATGCCACTGAACAGGGTGGCGGTGCCGGCGATGCCCGCGTCAGCGTGCGTGGTTTTAACCAGAGAAATGTTGCCGTTATGATTAATGGAGTTCCGGTTAATGATATGGAAAATGGCTGGGTCTACTGGTCAAACTGGGATGGCGTAGCCGATGCAACCTCTTCTATTCAGTTGCAGCGCGGTCTCTCTGCCGTAAACCTGGCAGCCCCTTCTATCGGCGGTACAATGAACATCCTGACTGATCCTGCCGCATTGAAAGCCGGTGGTCGCTTCAAACAGGAATTCGGCAGCGGTGGTTTTCTTAAAAGTACACTGAGTTATGCCTCCGGTTTAATTAATGACAAGTTTGCGGTCAGCGGAACTGTTGTTCGTAAAACAGGCAAAGGCGTCATTGATAAATGTTGGACCGATGCATGGGCTTATTATCTGGGTCTCAGTTATCAGGCAACTAAAAATAACCGTTTTGAACTGTTTGCGCTTGGCGCACCCCAACGTCACGGACAGATGCGCTATGCACAAAATATCGCTGCCTATGATCATGAATATGCCAAAGAGGTGTTCAGTGATGAGGTGCTGGCTATTGACAATGATGCAAATGGCACACCCGATGTATTTGATTCATTTTCCGAAGCCGGTCGCACCTATAACGAAAACTGGAACACGGTATCAAAAGATTACAAAGGTAAACAGTATTTTTATATGTACGGTGACAAGGAAGTAGATCGTTACGATCCGAAATTCCTTAATGAAAGAGAAAATTACTACCATAAACCGCAGGTTAATTTAAACTGGTATTTGACATTGAATGAAAAGATGAGACTATCAACAGTAGCATATTTTTCCGGTGGCTCAGGTGGCGGTAGTGGAACTTATGGCGATATGCTCTGGGATTATTCCGGTCCTTCCCGTAAAGTCGATTTCGATGCCACGATTGCAATGAACCAGGATACTCTGAACCGTAAAGGTAAACTTAAACCCGAAGGAGAATCCGTTGGTTATCTGAGAAATAGTTATAACCGTCAATGGACCATTGGCGCTATTTCCAAACTGAATTATGATTTAAGTGATGCCTTGAAAGTTCAATTAGGTATAGATTGGCGTACCGCCGAGATCGAACACGGTCGCGAAGTTCGTGATCTGTTAGGTGGTGATTATGCCGTTAATGGAAAATATGACAAATACGCGGCAATTGACAGCCGTTATTACAAATTAAATAACGAATTTGACGATGATTATGATGACGCCAAAGTAGGTCTTGGAGATAATATTGATTATCATAACACCAATACCGTTGACTGGCTGGGTTTCTTTGGTCAGGCTGAATATAAGACCACTTTATTCTCTTTTTATGGAATGGGTGGTTATTCCATGATAAAATACAGTCTTATAGACCATTACAAGAAGGCGGAAAACTGGGCCGGATTTGACAAAACAGATAAAGGCGAGCTGCAAATTAATGCCGATTGGATTTCGGCGGTCCAGTTTAAAGGCGGCGGTTTGTATAAGTTAACCGACAATATGGAAGCTTTTGCAAATTTTGGTTATGTGGAAAAAGTGCCGATTTTTGACAACATCATTGATGATGTTGAAATCGCCTTGGCACCGGATCCGACAAATGAAAAATTTGTCAGTACCGAACTCGGTATGAATTTTCGAGCACTTGCCGGTAAATTTGCCACCAAAATGAACCTCTATGATACCAGATGGCTTGACCGTAACCTGGTTAGAGCCGTCACCACCGGTCAAGGCTCCAGCGGAGATACCGATCTCATTTTCTTAACGGGTTTGAATCAGCATCATCAGGGCTTTGAGTTAGAAGTCGCCTATCAGCCGATGCGCCTGTTCCGCCTTGACGGTGCCTTTTCTTACGGAAACTGGAAATATACCGACGATGCAGACGGAGTCTATAAGGATATCGAAAACGACACAACTTATCAGTACTCCTATGCCGTGAAAGACCTGATGGTTGGCGATATGCCGCAAACCATCTGTTCTATCACAGGTTCTCTCTTCCCGATTAAAGGTCTGGTAATAGCCGCAACATTAAATTATTATGATCGCTTCTATGCAAATTGGGATCCGGCGAGCAGAGAAATCGGTGCCGGTGGAACTGCCGATCGTGCTCAGAACTGGGAAGTTCCAGACTACGGAAAAATTGATCTCCATGCAAAATACGACATTCCGGTAAATTTTGGAAATGTTGGTTTCCAGGCTTACCTGCATGTGTTTAATGCGCTGGATGCTATTTATATTCAGGATGCTGTTGATAACAGTCAATATAATGCTTTTACTGCTGACGGCAAAGCCCATAAAGCCGACGATGCTGAAGTATATATTGGAATGCCGCGTCGGATCAATTTTGGACTGAATATTAATTTCTGACAATATTCATTAATTTGGTAAAAAGGGTCGCTTTTCAGCGGCCCTTTTTTTATGATTGAAAATACTCATTACTGTTTCCATTTTATTCCAATTAGACCTAAATTGTTTTTAGTTACATTGGTTTGAAACAAGGATTTGATATGGTTAAAAAATTGGCTTTTCTATTTGTCCTGTTAATGGTTATGTTGGTAAATGGCGAAAACGGCAAAGTGTATCTGGTTATAGGCTCCGATACCGCTATCTGGGACGGGTTATCCCTTAGTCAGTATGATAATCGCTATTTCAAAGCCGATTTGTACGCCAACCCGGCGGGGAATGCCTACACTGTCATGGACACCTCCTTTCGTCTTCGATTAAGAGACAGTTACGGCACACCGATGAAAATGACCTGGTGGATGATGGCTGGCAATGTCTTTCATCTCTCCCGAAACTGCAATATTCCCATTCGGAATAATATTACCCTTTACCTGATGAAAAAATATCATCTGGACGCCATTAATGCCTATGATGACCAGCTCACACTCCATTACCATAACTATTACTGGTCGGATACAAATGGAGACGGCATATATTATTGGAACCAGGGGTTGGACTTTCTGCTGAACAAGAATGATTATGAAGAGTGTTTGTGTAAATATCTGATTGAAGACGACGTCTTCCCTGTTTCTTTCCGGAGCGGCTGGCATTACATGGATAACGCCTGGCAGGCTTACCAGGAAAAGTTCATTCCTTTTGACATGTCCAACGCTTATCCGGCGCATGGCGGCGATTATAATGAACCAACCAATAATATTATCGACTGGTCACAGTCGCCCAGCGAATTTGTGCCCTACCATCCAAATGCCGACAATTATCAAATTCCCGGAGATCTGAAACAATGGCGTCTTCGTTCTGTAATGTTTACAAATATATATCAGACCCGTGAAAGTCTCGAAATCATGTTTCAGGAAGCGGCTAATGGGAATGACCAGATGGTTTGTCTGTGGTCTCATCTACCCCAGACGGACTTCACTTTGGGCATGGACTCATTGAATGCGATAGCGAACCGTCTATCGGATAAATACAGCGTGGACTTTATGTATTGTAAAGACACCGAAGCTATGCGTTTATGGATTAATCCGGAAGACACAATTGCACCGGTTCTGACCGTAAACGAGATTACAGAGGGTAACAGTCGGCGGTTTTTAATTGAAACCGACGGACCGATATTTCAGACGGACGAGCCCTTTGTTGCGCTGAAAACGAAATCTGAAATATATCAGCGACTGTCCTGTAATATCGTCGGCGAAAATCGGTGGGAAACCGTAGAGGCGATTCCGGCCGATATTATCGCGAAGATTTCCGTTGCAGTATGTGACAGCGTTGGAAATCAGGCTAAAGTACATCTTGACTACGTTCCGGACGACATTTTTGTTGATGATGGCGATGCAGCATTTCAGGAATTGTCGGGCAGTTGGCAAGACTACGATACAGGAGAACTATGGAATCTTGGCGCCCGGATAATTGATGGGCAGGGTTCCGTTTCCATTACTCCGACAATCGTCTCCCCCGGGATTTACAGTATTTTTTTTCATGGGCCGGGAAGTTACACGGATTCCGTCCAATGCATTGTAAATCATAATGGGATTGCTGATACTGTAATTTTCGATGAGGTCCTGGCGGGAACTGACAAATGGCAGCATATCGGTTTTTTTGAAATGGCTGCCGGCACCGGGAATACGCTTATCATGGAAAATCTTGCCCCGGATAAACGGTTGGGACTGGATGTTATCCGCTTTACTCCGTTGGTAGCCGATCGGAAGATGATTCTGAATCGTGAAATTATAAGTTTTGGAGATGTCAGCGTGACTGATTCAGCAGTCCAGTATCTCACCATTTCAAATCACGGTCGTTTTGATTTAGAGATCGAATCCTGCGTTCATTATGGTAAGAAAATCACGATCGATGCGGAATTTCCCATGACGATTGGAGCCATGGGCGAAGTCCGGATTCCGATTATTTTTTACACCGATTATTTCTGTGATTATAACGACGTCCTTTATATACAGACAAATGATGTTTTGAATTCCACGGTTATTATTCCTGTTGTGGCGAGTGCATCTTCGTTTTTTAAAATCGTTGATAATGACGAAGGAACCGGATATTGTGAATCCAATCATCACTGGTTTACCAGCGTGGCGACTTCATGGGGACCCACCAGTCGCTGCATATATATCTATAATAGTATCGGCGCTTATGCCGATTTCACCGAGACCTTAAAATTCAGCGGCAGTTATGATATTCAATACATTGTCCCGAAAACAGTGAACGCAACTAATAACGCCTGCTATGTTATTTTTATCGACGGTGTTCCGTTAGATAGTGTTTATATTGATCAGAATTCCGGCAGTGGAGCGTTCGTTTCCCTTGGAGAATTTGATTTGCCGAAGGATTTACCCGTTACGGTACGCGTTGCCTATTACGGCGGCAATACCTACGCATCCGGCGTTGTATTGCGGGCTGATGCCGTAAAGTTTATTCTTATTGAAGAAAAAGTTGTCGGTTTATCACCTGAAATAAACATCCCGTTGGAATTTGGATTGCTGCAAAATTACCCGAATCCATTTAATAGTTGCACTTCGATTGAATATACACTCGGTTCAGCGTCCCCGGTTGAATTACTGATTTATAATCTGCGGGGAAGACTTGTTGATCGAATGGATTATGGCAATCAATCCGCGGGCAAGTATCATGTATTCTGGGATTCCCGGCAGCACAGTTCCGGCTTATACGTCTATGTTTTGAAAACCGGTAGCGGCACTTTTAAAAAGAAAATGCTGCTGATTAAGTAAAGTCTGTCTATGTCAAAGACATCTCTTGAGATAAACCTAACCTGGACAAGCCAAAACCAAAAAGGTTAAAAAAAAGAGATTTCAAATTGCAAATATCAAAATTGATGGTCTCGTAAAAAGGCCCGAAGCTGTCATTCTGAGGCAGCGGAGCAACAAAGAATCTCGTCGATAATTGGCTGAGATTCTTCATTCGTACCTCATTCAGAATGACATGATTTTTACTT
>JAGHBC010000033.1 GCA_021161185.1 Fidelibacterota bacterium | reverse complement strand
TAGTTTTATACGGGAAAAACGTTAGTTGCATTTGCATATTTTATTATCCTTTTTCTGCTCGTTTTGCTGTGAGTTAAGACAATTAAATCTGCGAATCAACTGCTATTATTCATTGTTTTTTCAATATTAGGTCAGGATTTCTGAATTTCGTTATGTTAATGCTAATGCTAGAATAGATACAGTTCCATTTCACAAATGTAGAGATATTTCACCAATTCTATTGCATTAAATAGCAAAAGATATCAATTTAACAGTGGAAGAATTATTAAAGAGTAGCAGCCGGACGGTACCCCCTAAAGTAAAACTGTTAATATCTGTGTTCGTCTATGGTAAAAATAAATAACCCTGCTTACCCGGTAATCACCCGCCGGACCGCATCGATTACAGTACCATCTACCCATTTAATTATCGCCACAATTTCTTCACCAAGATTAGGCTTTTCCGGAACGCCGCATATATTTTCGGCTTCATCCTTCAACTCCTGAATGGATTTCAGCGGTAAGCGAGTATTCTTCAGAGCATCCAGAAGATCTTTGCGGCGGGGATTGATGGCGATACCACGTTCAGTGACAATGACATCGATGAGTTCGCCGGGACCTGTGATGGTGGTGACTTCATCGCGAATAACGGGAATGCGATCGCGGAACAGTGGAATCGGTAAGATAACGGTTTTGCTGAAAAGGCAGTTTTGCCAGCCGCCGATACCATGCAGCAAATAACCATCGGAGTGGGTATTCACATTGGCGTTGAAGTTTACGTCAACCTCTGTGGCGCCCAGAATCGCGATATCAACCAGCGACGCAAAATTGCCTTTGCCGTGATAGTTGTAGCTGGTAAAGGGACTTGTATCCACATGTCTGGGATTTTCCCGCATGGAGCGAACCCCTTCCAAATCGAAAGTCTGTCCATCAAGAATGTAATCTACTAATCCCCCTTCTAACATTTTCACCAGGTATTGGTTACTGCCGCCCCGAGCGAAGCGCGCTTTTATATTTTCTTTGCGCATTATCTGTTCAAAATAGTTGGCGATTGCCAATGATGTTCCGCCGGCGCCTGCCTGAAATGAAAACCCGTTTTTGATTAAACCGGCTTCCCAACACAATTGAGCGGTAAGCTCAGCTATCAGGAGACGGTCGGGACTCTTAGTGATTTTTGTCGTACCGGAGACGATTTTCTCCGGTTCGCCGATTTTATCCATATTGACAACGTAATCCACGTAATTTCCCTGAATCTGCCAGGGAATGCAGGGGAAGTCCACCAGATTGTCGGTGACAACAATAACCTTGTGAGCGTATTGGGAATCAGCCAGGGCGAATCCCAGCAAGCCACAGGCGGAGGGACCGGTGACACCGTTGGCGTTGCCGAAATAATCAGCCGTGGGAGCAGCAATAACGGCAATATCAATCACCACTTCGCCATCCTGGACTGTCTGATAACGACCGCCGTGGGAACATAGTATGCCAATACCCTTCATCTTTCCTTCGGAGCAATAACGCCCCAGGGGGCCATTCAGACTGCCTTCAATATGATGAATTGTTCCATCTTCCATATAGTCAATCATTTCCGCATGACAGGGAAAGGAGGCTGACGGAAACCAGACCAGATTTTTAATACCCAATTCGGAAGCGATGCGGAAGATTTGAATAGCCACTAAATCGCCATTGCGAAAATGATGGTGCGTGGAGATGGTCATTCCGTCCCGCAGTCCGGCTTTTAGTAGCGCCTCTTTGAGGTCTTTGACTAATTTATTACCCGTCGGGAAGTCGGCGCAGCTGGCAACCGGCGGAGCATATTTGCGGTAATCTGGTTTATATTTTCCCACGCCTTGGTAGGGTATCTGGGGTTTACCGTTGACTTCGGTAGGTACGAGCCGCCCCAGGGCGTTTTTAACTAGTTTAGCAGCCATAATCATCTCTCCAGTTTTCCGTTAATTTTCCGGCGTCAATTGCCATGGAGATAGTCTTTTGAGCGCGCTTCACAACAGGCGGATCGATCATCTTGGAGCCCAGCGCCACAACACCCAGTCCCTTCTTCTCGGCTTCGTAAAAGGCAGACACAATCTTTTTAGCTTTTTCAATTTCACCGTCATCGGGTGCAAAAGTTGCATGAATGATCGGAACCTGACGCGGATGAATGCAGCCCATGCCTTCAAAGCCCAGTGATTTGGATTCCTTAACAACCTTTCGCAGACCCTCCTGATCAGCCACATCGGAGAACACTGAATCAATCGCCTGAATGCCGGCGGCTCGGGCGGCGTTCACAATCATATTCCGTGCGAAAAAGGTTCCTTTCCCTTCGGAAGTTCGTTGTATGCCCAGATCGGCAGTGTAATCCTCAAGCCCGATGGCGAGAGCCACCACATTTTCAGATGCCGAGGCAATTGCATAGGCGTTCATGATTCCTTTGGCGCTTTCGATAATCGGCATCAGATAGACCGGATAGTCCAGTTGATTTTCTTGTTTAATCTTATGGATTTTGTTGTCGATAGCGATGAGGTCTTCGGCGCTTTCGCATTTTGGTGCCAAGATGAGATTGACGCGGTGAGAAATGACATAATCCAGATCATCCAATCCCCGCTGACCCTGATTAATTCGCACCATCCGCTCACAGCCGTAAAAATTGACCTGCCGGAGGGCATTGCGAACCAATATCCGCGCTTCGTCCTTTTTAGCGGGCGCCACGGAATCTTCGAGATCGAGAATAATACCGTCAGCCTTGTGCAGCCCGGCGTTGATAAAAAGTTTGGGAGTATTGCCGGGCAGATAGAGACGGGAGCGACGATAACGATCACGTTGAGTACTATACCGGTTTTCTGGGAGCAGTTCCGGCAGATATTCTTTATTTGTATCGCTGACCTTTTTTACAGCAGCTTCAATCCGTGCCATTATCACAAAGGGCAGCGCGCCGCTGTCTTCCAAAATAACTTTAGCATTCTGGATATCGAAAAAGTTCAGCATATCTCGGATCAACTGACGATTTTCCGTGCCAAACAGTCGGTCCACTTTACTCCGAATGTCCATCCGGACGCCGCCGCTGTTTGTCAGTTCAATTTCAATATAGCAATCCGAACGGATATCCGATCTCCAATTGCCCGCTGCGCCTGTTTGTTTCAATTTCACCTCCGTTATCAATTGTATTAAAGTTGAGTGTTTTTCGGCTAAAAAGCAATGACCGAGATGCAGATTATCGATGAAAAATTAATCGGCTGGCTGGTTAAACCAACACCTGGTTCAGTGGCATGATATCTCACTACTGTCCGGTAAAAAATGAACAATATCTGGTATTCCTCCAAAATAATGGTAATTTATTTTGAGATATTGGATGAATTACCGAGGAGCGCCAGATGCATAGACAAGTTAACACGATCATGATCCCGACTATATCGGGACTAAAGATTTTTCCGACCTGCCCGCGATGCAATCAGTCTGACTAATAACTTTGAGTTATCGGCTAAAACAATTGCCAATATCTATAAAGCCCGTTGGAATATTGAACTGTTCTTTAAATGAATCCAACAGAACCTTAAAATCAAACCCTTCCTGGGAACCAGCCCAAATGCGGTTCTGACGCAAGTATGGGTGGCTATGTGCTATTATCTGCTCCTTAGTTATATCAAATATCAGACTAAATTCGCTCATTCTATAACGGAATTGAGTCGAATGTTTAAAGAAATCATTTTGGATAGAGTAAATTTAATCGATATTTTGTCCTTGAATTCAACCACAATTAAACGAGCCAGAAGCCCTGTCCCGCAATCAACGTTTTAACCGGACAGTAGTGAGAAAATTTATAATTGATGATTTGGTGATTATTAATATTTAAATTGATAAACAGATGTGGTGATTTTAATCATAGGTGAATCTTTTAACTTTTAAGGCTTGCTGAGTGTCAAAAGGACATGAAAAAGAAAAAGGTAATTTGAAACCGGATAATACGGGACAGTACGATGCAGATTCGTTTAACAGATTGGTTCTTGAAAATCAGGAGAAGATTTACAGTCTGTTTCGCCGCATGGTTGCTTCGCATGACGAGGCGGACGATTTAACTCAGGAGACATTTATTAAAGTGTATAAGAACTTATCAAAATTTCGACGTGAATCAACCCCTTTTACCTGGATTTACAGAATTGCAGTCAATACGGGTATCAATTATTTACGCCGACAAAAAGCCCGGCAATATGTTGGGCTTGATTATGCTAATCTGAAATCCGGTGACAATGTGATTCATAATTCCGAATTATCAGCTCACTTGTTGCAGAATGCGATAAAAAAATTATCTCCTAAACAACAAATGGTGATTATTCTCAGATCATATCAGGGATTGTCCTTCAAAGAGGTGGCAAACATAATGGAGTCAACGGAAAATGCGGCGAAGGTCAATTTTTCCCATGCCCTGAAGAATTTAAAAAACGTTCTGGAGAATATGGGGGTTAGTTATGAAAGCATGTAAAGATTACGAAGATCTTTTACCATTATACGCAAGCGGTGATCTTTCGTCAATAGATTATAATAAGGTCAAAGAACATCTCAAAGACTGCAAAGTGTGCCGTGATTATCAACTATCGCTGGCATCTATCACCGCAGTCATGGAGCAGAATAGTGTCGAAATACCCCCTGGTTATGGCGCAGACCTTGTTGTGGCGTTGAACAGACGGCTTGATCGCCGGTCCGCATGGCAGAAACGGCTACTCTGGACGATCCCGGCTTTTGCGACGGCAATGGCGGTTGTGGTAATAACGATTATATCGCTGATTAAGAACGAACCTGCAAACAATCAGTGGCTTGCCGATCTGAACCGGGAGCAAGATTATCTTAGTTTTACAGGTACCGGTTATTTCGGAGAGATACCGGTGGACGATAATATTTCCAACGGTGACATTGATTTGTCTACCGATGGTCTCTATCGGGATGCCGTCTGTCAGATTGTTGAAAATCCTCAGATTTCTGATATAGATAGCTATCTGTTAGCAACCGGTAATCTGGATGATGAGGATTTCAAAAAAATGTTAGAACAACTAAAATATGAAATATTATAGATTGGAGGATACATGAAAAAGGTTCTGAGGTTAACTTTAATTATAGTCTTTCTCTGCATGGGGTTTATACATGCCCAGGAAGACTTCATGGGACCGATGAATCCGGACAGACGAGAACGAATGGAAGCATTGCGTATCTGGAAAATGACGGAATTCCTTGATCTGACAACCGAACAAGCAGCCCAATTTTTCCCGAGACTGAAGGAATTTGGAGAATCGATTAGTGATGATCAGGATAGACAGCGGAAGATTATGATAGAAATTCACAAATTACTTAAAGACAAGAATTATAAATCCAGCCGCTCGGATGTCAAAAAATATGCGAAACAGCTGTCTGAGCTTGAAAAAAATATAATTACAAAAAAAGAGGCGTTTATCCTTGATATAGGCGATGTATTAACTGCTGATCAGCAAATGAAATATATCATTTTCGAAAACAGGTTTCGAAATCGATTAATAAGAACACTTTGTCAACCAGAGGGACACAAAAGTTCAATGAAAGAGAGGAGAAAACCATGAAACGTTTAACAACAGCCATTATCCTTCTTGCAATACCGGCGCTCGTTATTGCCGGACCCAAGCGGGTGATTAAAAAGCGGATGATGACCGGAAAACAGATGGAAATGGCGGAAAAACTTAATCTCAACGATGAACAGAAAGAGCAGATGCACCAGTTGCGAGTCAATAAACAGAAGGCGGTTGTGCCCCTGCAAGCCGATCTGAAATTGGCACGGCTGGAGTTGGAAGAACTTATTCGCAACGATGACACATCGAAAAAAATTGATGCTGCCATTAAAAAGATTAATAATCTCAGGGGCAACCTGTTTGAAATTCAGGTAAAGCACCGGATTGCAGTAAAAAATGTTCTTACCAGGGAACAACAAGAGATGATTAAATATCGTAAACCCGGTATGCATCGTGGTTGCGGCAAGAAAGGATGGCGCCCCGGTCACGATATGATGGGTGAGTTTTTCATGCCTGATTGGGAAGAGGGTGCAATGAAAAACATCGAAGTGGAAATCACTGAAGAAGATATTGCTCATTAAGACAGTTTTGGACTGAATTTCACTTACTGGGCATTTCCATATCGTGTGAAGCGATAAAATTTTTTTCCTATTGTGGATTGTATAAAAGCGGGGATAATTTTTCCCCGCTTTTTTGGTTTGACAGAGAACCGACCCCGGGATTGTGGACCGAAATTGTAATTGAATATCATGAAAAGATTGCCAATGGTTATTATATAGATTAATTTCTTATTGGAAAATATGATGAATGGAGAACCGGTTTAAAACGATGATTAATAAACAAGCATGAAGTTTTGAAAAAAAGTTCTTAAATAATTGAACGTATTATGAATTGAGGTTTTATTGGATAATTCCAACAATCCGCTACTCGAAGTAAAATTCGAACAACTCCCCGAGTCTTTGCAGGCTGCCGCGGGACGTGTCGGCTGGACGACGCTTATGCCTGTCCAGTCCCGGGTGATTCCTTATATGCTTAACGGTCGGGACGTGATGATCCAGGCGCGTACCGGCAGCGGCAAAACCGGCGCTTTTCTCTTGCCCATGCTGGAGCGACTCGATCCGAAGCGCAATCATTGTCAGGCGCTGGTTCTCGTGCCTACCCGAGAACTTGCCGGGCAAGTCTGGCAAGAGGCCGAAATATTGTGTGGCAATATGGGACTGCGTACAATCGCCGTATATGGTGGCGTTGGTTATAAAGCACAGATGGAGGCGCTTCATCGAGGCGCACATATTATAGTCGGAACACCGGGTCGGGTTCTCGATCATTTACTGAAGCGTACGCTCGTACTGGAACATCTCGAGATGTTAATCTTTGACGAAGCCGACCGCATGCTGTCCATGGGCTTTTACCCCGATATGAAAAAATTGCAGCGTTATCTGCCGGCTCGAAAACTCAATATCTGCATGTTTTCAGCCACTTTTCCTACGTATGTCTTGCGTACCGCCCATGAGTTTATCCGCAAACCCGAATTCCTGACTCTCAGCCAGGACCATGTTCATGTCACCGATACCAAACATGTTTTTTACAATGTACCGGGCATGGACAGAGACCGCAGTCTGGTGCGCTTGATTGAGATCGAGAATCCCGCATCCGCCATTATTTTTTGCAATACCAAGGCGACGGTGTATTATGTGACGACCGTATTGCAGCGATTTGGCTATGATGCAGACGAGTTGACCGCCGATCTTCCACAAAGGGAACGTGAGCGGGTCTTGGAACGGCTTCGTCAGGGGGATATACGTTTTTTAGTGGCTACCGATATTGCCGCCCGGGGACTCGATATCCCGGAACTTTCACATGTGGTTCAATACGAACCCCCCGAAGACTTTGAAGCTTATATTCACCGCGCTGGGCGTACCGGCCGTGCGGGCGCCTCAGGAACGGCGATTTCCCTGGTGAGCGGGGTTGAAAAGTTTCAGATAAAACGCATTGCCAAACGGTATAGCATCGATATGCTGGAGCAGCCTTTGCCTACCGATGCCGACGTGGAGGCGATTGTCACGGAACGTGTGACGACCCTGCTTGAAGCCCGCTTGCGTGATCGTGATAAACTAAAAACCGAACGCAGCCAACGGTTTGTGGCTTTGGCACGCAGTCTGGCGGAAAACGAAGAGGAATTGAACATAATCGCCATGTTGCTGGATGATTATTATCAGCAGGTGCTCCACGCGCCGCTTATCCAACCAGATGAAGCCCCTCGTAGGAAGCCGTATAGATCGGACGGAAGCGGTAAGCGCCGCCGGGACAGTCGTCATCACTGAAAAGGCAATATGACAGCACTATATTTTTAATTTCAAATTGAAAATTCTTTCTGACTGATTACTGGCGAAATAGTGCGATTTATCGGAAACAGCAAACTTTCTGTTTGAAATAGCACTCGTCCTATTTGAAATAACAAATTTCTTGTTTGGAACAGGAAATATCCAGCTTCCATTATCAATCTTCGATAAACTGGAATTTTGCTTTATTCAACATTAAAAAAAGATTGCATTCCATAATTTCGGCAACTAATTTCTACTGGTAAAAAAAATGAAAGTTGTACTATTCAGAGATGAAGATTTGCTTGTTTTACGGAGTGATTGCGTCTCAATTTTATCAGAAGGGGGAAACTAAAGTGAATTTTACGATTGCATTAAAAAAAACTCCGGTTCTACTTTTGATCCTGGTTCTACTGGCTGGCTGTGATTCACAATATTCCAAAATAGATGAAGCAGATGTCAACCAGGAACAAAAATTACTTGCCGAAGATATCGCGATAAAGTTGATGACCGGCATGAAAACCGGCAGTTATCACCAACTGGGTGGCGAGGCGACCCGGATGATGCAAAGAAGACTGACACCGGAAGTTCAGGAAGAGGCTTATGAATCAATACATGGTCAATTCGGTGACTTTATCTCTCTGAGATATGCGGAAACCTGGAAACCCACCGACGGGTCTTATTCTGTGATCTACCGTTTCATTGGAGATTTTGAATCGGGTAAATCTGTAGAAATCAGAGTCGTCATGGATGGCAATAATAAGTTATCGGGATTTTGGATTAAGCCGTGGAAAAAGAAGTTGGGATAAATGAATTGAGCATCCAGTATCCAGTATCCAGTATCCAGTATCCAGAGAGAGTAGTGAGACGGACATGTTTTCCTTGCCTTCTTGACGTGTATTATGTAATATCATTCAAGGTGATTCAAAACAGTAAAAATATACTCCCGATTTTATTTATCTTCTCCATAAGTAGTCGAGGATTGCCATGAAAGCCATGCTTCTGAATAAAATCACCGATGTTTCAATGGATACCCACCCCCCGGATGCTGCGGGTTTGCCGCCGCCGGAGCCGAAAGACGATGAACTGCTGATCAAGGTGCATACCTGCGGTGTCTGTCATACGGAATTGGATGAAATCGAAGGACGCACGCCGCCGCCCGAGTACCCGGTTGTTCCCGGTCACCAGGTCGTGGGGACGGTGATGGGGCTTGGGCCCGATGTTCGACATCATAATCTTGACGAGCGGGTTGGTGTTGCCTGGCTCTATTCCTCCTGTGGCAAGTGCGAGCACTGTCTTTCCGGCAATGAAAATCTCTGCGCCGACTTCAAAGCCACCGGCAGGGACGCCAATGGCGGTTATGCGGAATATATGACGGTGCCGGAGAGTTCGGCATTCAGGATACCCGAAATCTTCAGTGATGCCGAAGCAGCGCCGCTGTTATGTGCCGGAGCGATTGGTTATCGATCATTGCGGTTGTGCAATCTCAAGGATGGTCAGAATCTGGGCTTGACCGGTTTTGGCGCTTCCGCTCATCTGGTTTTGAAAATGGTCAGACATAAGTATCCGAATACAAAGGTTTATGTCTTTGCCCGCAGCTTTGTGGAGCGGCAATTTGCGCTGAAGTTGGGTGCGGTTTGGGCTGGCGATACTGCTGACAAAGCGCCGCAACTGTGTCATGCGATTATTGATACTACACCGGTCTGGAAACCGGTAGTGGAAGCCCTGAAGAATTTACTGCCCGGCGGCAGGCTGGTAATTAATGCCATCCGCAAAGAGAACATAGATAAAGATTATCTGCTGAATCTTGATTACCCGGAACATCTCTGGATGGAGAAGGAGATCAAGAGCGTTGCCAATGTTGCCCGGCGGGATGTGGCGGAATTCCTGGAGCTTGCGGCGGAGATACCGATCAAGCCGGAAGTTGTGGAGTATCCCCTTGGGGATGCGAATAAGGTGCTGTACGAATTGAAAAAAGGCGGGATGAAAGGCGCGAAAGTTTTGAGGGTTTCCTAACCGGGAATTTTCGTGAGATGCTCCTGGCACGCGAATTGACTCTTAATGGGAATGAAAAAACTCATTGCTGAAGGCAGATATGTTGTCGCGGTACGGACACGTTGATTATGATAACTGAAAGTAATCTTCTGATGGCTTCGACGGCAACCTTAGTTTTAAATTCAGCGCTAAATTTCCGACGTTTCATATTGTCCCCTTTCTGGTAGTAATTTGCATTTTCTCGCCTCAATTACATGCCCAGTTTTTTGAGTACAGCTCAGTGAAGATATAGGTTTCATTTTATCTTAGTTGTATTCCTGCCAGCTGCGCACGTCCAGCCGGTCATGGACGCTCCGAGAGATGGATTCGATAAAGCGCATGGCGATCTGGCGGTTGGTGATCAGCATGACGTTATAATCCACCGCTGCCCGTCGAATCAGGTAGCCATTAGTCAGCTCTTCGTTCTGATAATTCTTCGGAATATTGATCACCAGGTCGATTTTACCCTGTTTAATGTAATCCACGGCATTCGACGATTTTTCATCCAGTGGCCAGTGCACGGTCTGCACCGGGATCTGATTGACTTTTAGGAAGCTGGCGGTTCCGGCTGTGGCGTATAAATTGATGCCAGACTGACTAAGATGTCGGATACCTTCCAGCAGTTCCGCTTTGGATGAGATGGGACCGGTGGACAGTAATACACTTTTAAACGGCAACTTATAGCCCACCGACAGCAGCGCTTTTAAAAAAGCTTCTTCAAAATTCTCACCTAGACAGGCGACCTCGCCGGTAGATGCCATTTCGACACCCAGCGTCGGATCGGCGCCCTGCAAGCGGGTAAAGGAGAACTGCGGTGCTTTCACACCAACGTAATCAAGTTCAAACGACGAACTGGACCATTCCTTAACCGGAACCCGCATGATTACCCGCGTCGCCATTTCGATAAAATTCTTTTTTAATACTTTTGAAACAAAGGGAAAACTTCGGGAGGCGCGCAGATTACACTCGATCACCTTGACCTGATTGTTTTTGGCGATAAACTGAATATTAAAGGGGCCGTTGATGTTCAGTGCTTTTGCAATTTTTCGGGAAATTAATCGCACCTTGCGAATAGTTTCCAGGTAAGTACGCTGCGGCGGAAAGACCAAGGTGGCATCGCCGGAATGAACTCCGGCATTTTCAACATGCTCGGAAATCGCATAGGCAATAACGTCACCATTTTGAGCCACGGCGTCGAATTCGATCTCCTTGGCGTTTTCCAGAAATTTGCTGATTACCGTCGGATGATCCGGCGACAGCGTCACCGCTTTTTTTAGATATTCCTCCAACTCAACGTCATTCGATGCCACCGCCATTGCGGCGCCGCTCAATACGTAAGACGGTCGAATGAGCACCGGATATTGGTATTCACGAGCAAAGTCTTTCGCCTCTTCAATTGATGTCAGTTCCTTCCAGGTAGGCTGATCGATCTCCAATTGATCCAGTAAGTCAGAGAATATTCGCCGGTTTTCAGCGCGGTCGATATCCTCAGGCGACGTTCCCAGAATACGAATACCGAATTTATGCAGTTTTAGCGCCAGATTGTTGGGAATCTGTCCGCCAACCGAAACAATCACGCCGATGGGATTGAATATTTTATAAATTTCCGTTACCGATTCCAGACTGATCTCGTCAAAAATCAGATAATCGACTTCGTCGTAATCGGTGCTAACGGTTTCCGGGTTGTAATTGACGAGAATCGTCGAATAGCCGAGTTTCCGCAATGTCTTACCGGCATTAACGCAGCTCCAGTCGAATTCCACCGAGCTGCCGATTCGGTAAGCACCCGATCCTAGGATAACCACGGTATTGGAATCAAAATTATCCAGATCATGGGCATCGGCATGATAACTCAGGTAAAGATAATTGGTCTTAGCCGGATATTCCGCCGCCAGCGTATCGATTTGCCTGATTTTAGGGTAAAGATCGTATTCTTCTCGCAAAGCTCGAATCCTCTCGGGTGTACTATCGGTAATGTTGCCGATCTGTTCATCGGAAAACCCGGATCGTTTTGCCGAGGTCAGCAGAGATTTTTCGATCTTCGCTGCTTGTTCCGCTTTCAATTTCTTTTCGATTTCGACGATATTCCGGATTTTATAGAGAAACCATTTATCTATATAAGTTAGGCTGTAGATTTTGTCAACGGAATAACCCTGTTTCAATGCTTCGGCTACTGCAAAAACACGTTCTTCCGTGGGCTTTTGTAACTCATCTTCCAGATCATCAAAAGATTGATGGGTATTGCCCACCAGCCCACAGGCGCCGCTTTCCAGCATACGGATACCCTTTTGAAAGGCTTCTTCAAAATTTCTGCCGATTGCCATTACTTCGCCGACAGATTTCATGCCGGAATCAATCTGTTTTGAAACCCTTCTGAATTTTTTCAGGTCCCATTTGGGAATTTTGACTACACAGTAATCCAGTGCCGGTTCGAAAAAGGCTGATGTGGTCTGAGTGATGGAGTTTTTCAGCTCATGCAGCCCGAATCCCAATGCCAGTTTGGCGGCAATAAAGGCAATTGGATAACCGGTTGCCTTTGACGCCAGCGCCGAACTCCGGGAGAGTCGGGCGTTCACTTCGATTACCCGGTAGTCATCGGATTCCGGATGATAAGCGTATTGAATATTACACTCTCCAACGATACCAAGATGCCGGATTGTTTTTATTGCAATGCTGCGCAATTTATGATAATCGTGATTGGAAAGAGTTTGGCTGGGTGCGATGACGATGCTCTCGCCGGTGTGAATACCCATTGGATCAAAATTTTCCATATTACAGATCGTGATGCAATTACTGAACCGGTCGCACATGACTTCGTATTCGATCTCTTTCCAGCCCAGCAGATACTCTTCAATTAATACCTGCTCGGTATAGGTCAGGGCTTTATCCACTTTCCGGACGAGTTCTTCCTGATTGAGGCAAATGCCTGAACCCAATCCGCCCAGCGCAAAAGCGATCCGTACCATTACCGGATAGCCGATTTTCTCGGCAATCCTGACGGCGTCCTCAACAGATTCGGCTGTGGCGCTCCGGGCTGTCTTAACATCGATTTCATTCAGTTTATTTATAAAAAGATTGCGGTCTTCGGTTTCCAAGATCGTATCGATAGGCGTTCCCAGCACTTTAAGCCGGTACTTTTCAAAAACTCCCTTGCGGTTCAGCTCAAGTCCGGTGTTCAGCGCGGTTTGACCGCCAAAACTCAGCAGGATGCCGTCGGGTCTGGTCTTTTTGATAACGCGCTCGACGAATTCGGCATTCACCGGCAGAAAATAGACCTCATCTGCCAAATCTTCAGATGTTTGGATTGTTGCAATGTTTGGGTTGACCAGTATAGTATACACGTCTTCCTGCTTCAGGGCTTTGATCGCCTGGCTACCGGAATAATCAAACTCGCCGGCTTCCCCGATTTTCAGGGCGGCGCTTCCAAGTATCAGGACTTTTTTTATCGTTTTATTCATGGGATTTTCCATATTGTTTAGAGCTGTTCGATGAATCTATCAAAAATGTATTTGGCGTCCTCCGGCCCCGGTGCTGCTTCCGGATGAAACTGCACACTCATAAAGCGACCGGACTCGTGGATAATGCCTTCGTTGGTGCCATCGTTCAGATTCCGGAACCAGGGTGACCACCCTTCGGGAATCGTATCATCATTTACCGCAAAGCCGTGATTTTGGGCGGTGATGATGCATTCATCACTGTTTATTTCTTTGACCGGTTGATTTTGGCTGCGATGTCCGTATTTTAGCTTATATGTGTCTGCGCCCGCTGCCAATGCGATAATCTGATTGCCAAGACAGATTCCGAAGGTTGGAATATTTTTTCCCATAGCATACTTCACACTCTTAGCGGGTTGCCGGCATTCTTTAGGGTTTCCCGGACCGTTGGAGACTAACAGCCCATCAAAATCGTGGTTGCTGATATCCGTGTCCCAGGGCAGGCGCAAAACCTCTATGTCCCTCGCCAGCAGATGTCTGATAATACTGTTCTTGCAGCCGCAATCGAGCAGCGCAACCCGCTTGGTTCCTTTGCCCAGTAGAGTGACCTCTTTTGGACTGACTTCTTTAACAATATTTTCCCGGTTAGGATCGTAATAGTTAATGTCTTCATCGATAACGATCTTGCCAAGCATCGTTCCTTTTTCCCGAAGACTCCGGGTTAGCTTCCGGGTATCAATCCCGCTAACGGCGGGAATATTTGCTGCCTTCAGCCATTGAGACAGGCTCCGGTCGGCTTGCCAGTGACTGTATTCCCCGGAATTCTCGGAAACAACTAATCCTTTGACCTGGATGCGGTTGGACTCGAACACCCCGGCTTCCAGCGAGAGATCATCCGCTGGAATGCCGTAATTACCAATTAAAGGGTAGGTAAGTACCAGTATCTGACCGTAGTAGGACGGGTCGGTTAGGCTTTCGGGATAGCCGCTCATCCCTGTATTAAAAACGACTTCACCGGCTGATGCGGATTCTGCTCCGAAGGAGCACCCTTCATATATAGTTCCATCTTCAAGAATTAATCGTGCTTTCGTTGTTTTCATACGTCCTTTCATGTAGTCAAATATGCTAGGGAAATTCACGTTTTTGTCGGGCTGGAATTTACGGTTTATTTTGAAAATCGGGAATTGAAAATTCACAACGCTGAAATAAAATATATGGTTCTTTCAGTAATTACTTTTTTCCAGCTGTGGCAGAAGCCCACTTTTGACGCTTTAATCCAAGAACTGCAATACACCTGTCAGGTTTAAAAGATTCTTTTAGTTCGGATGTGATTATTTGAATAAACCTGACAGGTGTACTTTAACGTATAAAAGCCATCGGCTTAAATCTGAGTCTTATCTGTCTCCTCGTTTACCAGGTAGGTTCGGTAAGATAAGCGCCTGTGTTATAATGAAAACACCTTCGGAAGGTTGATATTCACTCCTTGCCGAGTTTAGAACCTTGAATAGAAATTGGATAATCCCGATAGGAAGTGGCAAGAATTATTAATTAAACAGGCTAAATAAAGATAAAAACTATCTGGAAATTTCCCAGATATTATTTCTTGAAATTAGTTCCCGATCGTCAAAAAATAGTCTTCTGCCTGCTCCACCTTTCCTGAAATCGACAACAATATCAACATGCTGAGCGGATTTATTAAAAACCCCGTCACGGGCAAGTTTTTCAAGCGTCTGCTTGCTTTCTGCGGATTCGGTATCCCGTACGTAGCAATCCGGGTAACTCTCGCCGATGGCGATATGTAGTGTTCCGCCAACCTTTTCCACGAACAACGGATGTTTTAAGGCAACGGTCAAGCCCTGGTTCATTCCTAGAGCCACTTCACCCAACCGGTGAGAGCCGTTATCGGTCTCGATAATTTTCTTAAGTGTTTCGTATTCTTTGTCAGCTTTGTAAACGACGATTTTACCCTTTTCAAACTTCAGGTAAATCCCCTGGATTGTTACGCCGTTATAGAACACCGGCAGATCAACGAATATTTCACCTTCCACGGAGTTAGCATCGGGGCTGGTATATACTTCGCCGTCGGGAAAATTGCGTTCTCCAAAGCATTTCACCGGGAAACGTCCATCAATGCTCATTGTTAATGTTAAAATATTTCCGGTTTCCGGACATTCTGTCTCGATCCGCACAGATTTGCTTTTATCAATCAGTCGGGCAATAGGTTCTTCCTTTATCGCCAGTCCTTTGGGATCGGTCAACGATGTACTGACGACAACATCGGTGTATTCTTCCAAAGTCATGTCTTCTATGTCGGCAAAAGCCTGAGTGGGATAGAGGGTTAGCACCCAGGGTTTTGCCAGACGAATCTGCTTGAAGGGCATATCAGCCTTCATCAGCGCGCTGCCGGTATCGTCGGGCAGGTTGACAAAGAGTTCCGGCGCTTCGGCGCCGAGAATTTCAATATACTTGGTCATATTTTCGTAGCGCTCTTTGTGCCAGGCTGGTGTTTTCTCAATTTGCGCCACGCTGCCGTGTCTGGCAATAGAAGCGCCCCAGACCTGTCCGCGGTTATTATCAGGTGGAATCATATAAATATCGGCGATGGCGCCGGTGGCAAATATTTTATCCTGCAATACCGACATCAGCGGCCAGGTTATATATTCGCCTTTCACCATGATGATATCGTCGGGTGAAATTCCTCCAAGGGAATGATTTAATAAATAATCAGCCCAGATTTCCAGATCCTTTTTATCAATTTTCGGGTACATAATTTTCTCCTACTAATTAATCAGTTAAAATCCTCTTTGCCTTTTACTGCTGTAAAATACCACATGTAAAAATGGATGTCAAACGCCATCTCAAATAAAATATATAAAATGGCTATTGACAACTTTTTACAATTCAAATAATCGGAAATATTACTCAAAAAGGTGACAATAATTCTGGCTATTAATTATTTTGTTTTTATCTTTTAACAATTATCAGAGGAGGGATATTTGAAACGACGTGAATTTATTAAAACCAGCACTGTTTTGGGAGCGGGAGTCGCATTGTTGCCGGGTTGGTGGCAAGCCTGCCAATCTTCTAAAATAGTTAAAGGATCGGTAGAAAATATGGAAGCATTATTTGGTATTACTAAAGAAAAGATGAAAGAGCTGCTCTCTGTGGCATTGTCCAATGGTGCCGAGCATGCGGACCTGTATTTCGAGTACAAGATCAGTTCTTCTCTCAAATTTGAAGACGAAATCATTAAAGATGTCAGCTACGGGATTATCATGGGGCTTGGTGTCCGAGCTGTCAAAGGGGAGCAGATCGGCTATGCGCATACGGACGATCTCGATTTCAGCAAAATGAAAGAGGCGGCTAAAGCGGCTTCATTTATTGCTAATAATGGAGGCAAGGCAAAAATCGCCGTCATTCAGAACAGCCGCAAACTCGATCTCTATAGTTTAAATCAACTCAGCGTCGATTGTGATCTTAATCGGAAGATCCGGCTAATCAACGAAGTAAACGTTGCCGCCCGTGGATATGATAATAAAATCACCAAAGCGACTATAAACCTGGCAGATGAGATGAAGCAGATCATGTACATGGATTCCAGCGGGAAATTCTTCACCGATGTACAGCCTATGATTATGCTACGGGCAAGTGTCGTCGCTGAAGATGGTGATAAACGCCAGGGTGGCTACTCTGCTCGCGGCGGTAGAGTTGGCCTTGATTTTTATAATCGGAATGATAACCGACCTGCCGACATAGGCTTAGAGGCTGCTCAAATCGCTGTAACAAATCTCGAAGCTGTGCCTGCTCCTGCCGGACCTCAGATTGTTGTTCTTGGACCCGCTGAAAGCGGTGTGCTTTTGCATGAAGCCGTCGGGCATGGTCTCGAAGCCGACTTCAACCGCAAAAATCTCTCCAACTACGCTGGTCAAATCGGAAAGAAAGTCGCCGCGGAAGACTGTACGATTATCGACTCCGGCATTATTCCCAATTTACGCGGATCTATCAACATTGACGACGAAGGCAATCTGCCTGCCGAATCGGTTTTAATCGAAAACGGTGTCCTGCGGGGCTATATGCACGATAGCATTTCCGCCAAGGTTATGAAGGCCGCACCTACAGGTAACGGTCGACGTCAGTCTTATGCCTATCCGCCGATACCCCGGATGACCAATACTTACATGCGCGGCGGCAATTACGATCCCGAAGAAATCATCGGTTCAGTCAAATATGGCGTCTACGCCAAGCGTTTTGGCGGCGGGCAGATAGATATTACCAAGGGTGATTTTACTTTCGGCGTTTATGAAGCCTATCTGATTGAAAACGGCAAATTAACGACGCCCCTTAAGGATGTTACGCTGATCGGCAATGGTCCCGAAGTCATGCGCAATGTGACTATGGTGGGCAACGATCCGACCATGTCCAAAGGTGGTTGGAATTGTGGCAAGGCCGGTCAGACAATGCCTGTGGCACTGGGAATTCCTACTGTCAAAGTCCGTGAAATAACTGTCGGCGGAACGAAAGCGTAGAGGTGAATAATGAGTCAATATAAAGAAATAGCAGAATTTATTATCAAAGAAGCCCGGAAAAACGGCGCCGACCAGGTCGACGTCATGATCGTTAACCGGACTAATGCCAGTATAACCGTGCGACTTGGTGAAATTGAGGAAGTCAAACAAGCCAGTCCCGAGTCTCTCGGCATCCGGGTTTTTAAGAATAAGCGGAAAGCGCTCACTTACACCAGCGATTTTCGCAAAGATTCACTAAAGAAACTGGTTAAGCGCACTACAGAAATGGCAAATGTTACTACTTCTGACGAGTATAACGGTCTTCCGGAGCGAAATCTTTTGGGGATTGCCTCCAAAATTTTGCCTCAATTTGATAAAAATATCGAGTCAATCAGCACTGCGCAAAAAATCCGGATGCTCAAAGACATGGAAAAAATCGGCATGGAAAAGGATCCGTTAATTAGCAACTCCGATGGCGCTGGCTGGCACGATTCCGAATCACATGTAATTCTGGCAAATTCGGAAGGATTTTACGGTGAGGAAGACTATACCTCCTTTTCTTTGAGTTTATCGCTGTTGGCTGAAAAGGATAATGTCAAACAGATCGATTACTGGTATTCCGCCAGCCGCTTCTTTGATCGGTTGGATTCTATCGAATCTATCGCCTCGAAAGCCGCAGAACGGACGCTGCGAAAATTGGGCAGTCGGAAACCGAAGACTCAAAAAGTCCCGGTCGTTTTTGATCCCATTGTGGGGCGGGATTTTCTCAGTATCATCGCCCGAACAGTAGTTGGCGATGCAATATATAACAAAAATTCCTTCTTAGTCGATCAATTGAATAAAAAAATTGCCGTTGACCAACTGACGGTAATCGACGACGGTTTACTGGAATACGGATTGGGTTCACGACGATTTGACGACGAAGGACTGCCCAGCCGCAAGAACGTAGTCATCGACAAGGGCATGCTTAAAACCTATCTTTGTGATTGTTACTCCGCCAGAAAACTAAATCAACCAACGACAGGATCGGCATCCCGGGGCGTCAGTTCCAATCCGTCATCAAGCACATCGAACTTTTTCATGCAAAACGGCACGATCCCGCCGGAAGAGATCATCGCTTCGGTAAAAGATGGGCTCTATCTGACCAGTGTGGACTGGGTCGGCATTAATTATGTGACCGGTGATTATTCCCGCGGCGCGACAGGCATCTGGATCAAAGAAGGAAAACTCGCTTATCCGGTTCAGGAATTTACCGTAGCGAGCAATATGCTGAAGATGATGAAGAATATTTCCATGATCGGCAACGACTTGGAATTCCGCGCCAGCATAGCGACACCGACGTTCAAAATCGATGAGATGATGATCAGCGGATCATAAGGTTTGTTATATATCTACAGTGCTGTTTTGTTTGCCAGGGAAATTGACCGGGAGGCTAATATTGTGACGATTTTTCCGGACTCGGGATACAAGTATATGAGTACTCTGTATGCATAGCGGAAAGGGGTATAGACTAAATCGGAAATGCAGTGAGTGAAATACAAGCGCTAAAGAAGGCCCTGGATCGGCAGCGAATCGACCATTACGAGAATGCCGAACTGAAGCGCTATACCACTTTTCGGATCGGCGGTCCGGCGCGATTATTGGTTTTTCCGGATAATAGCCGCCGGCTTCTGCCGGTCGTCGAATCTGCCGCCGAATTCGGTTTGCCTTGCAAAGTATTAGGCATGGGTAGTAACGTATTGGTCAGTGATTTGGGATTCGACGGCGTCGTGATTATTAACCGTTCGACGCATTGGCAAATCCGCAGGTCGGAGTCTTTGCCCGGTTCAGGTGAAAATGCCGCCGATGTCATTGTACGGGTCGATTCCGGTATGCCGATAAACCGCCTGATGCAAACGCTTTTCAAAGAGGGGATTACCGGGCTGGAATGGTTTGCCGGAATTCCCGCGACCGTGGGCGGCGCAATCTATATGAATATGCACGGTGGCGATTACTTTTTCGGAGATTTGGTGAGCAATGTGGCCCTTTTTGACGGACAATCCGCAAGGATTGTCAACGGCGCCTATTTTCAGTTTGAGTACGACCGTAGCCGATTGCATGATATCCGTGAACTTATTCTGTGGGCGGATCTTCGTCTGAAGAAAGGCAATGTGGAAGATGCCCGAAAACGAGCATTACAGCAACTCAAATCTAAATCTCATTATCCGCATCGCTCGGCGGGTTGTGTTTTTCGCAACCTTAGCGAGAAAGATCGGCAGCGTCTGAACCTGCCGACCGCTTCCGTAGGATATATCATGGATAAGGTCTTACAGTTGAAGGGTTATCGTATTGGTGACGCGATTATATCCCATCATCATGCCGCTTTTATAGAAAATATCGGCAATGCCCGGGCGACCGATGTCAATCAACTCATTAAATTGATGCAAACCAAAGCCGCTGAGCAGTTAGGTGTTGATTTGAAATTGGAGATCGAACTCATCGGGAATTTTGAAGGAAAAATTGCTGAAGATTAAGATATATTAGACTTTAAGGGGCAGTTAATTTTGTTTATTAGCGAGGAAAAAACATGGCAAGATTACAAATAGAAGGCGGTATTCCGCTAAAGGGTGAAATCCGGGTCGCCGGCAATAAAAATGCGGCTCTGCCGATTATCGCTGCAACGGTCCTGACGGATGAAAAGTGTCTCATTGAAAATGTTCCCGAGATTAGCGATGTCCGGTCTATGCTGGCTATTCTGCAAGACCTTGGTAAAAAAGTGGAAAACCTGTCACCGAATGTTTACCGGATCAGCGGTTTCCTTCGGCACAGTAGACCGCGGGGCGATCTGACCGGCAGTTTGCGGGCATCTATATTGTTTATGAGCGGTCTGCTGGCAAGGACTGGTGAGATTGATATGGTGCCGCCGGGAGGCTGTGTCATCGGTCGACGTAATGTGGAAAGCCATTTTGAAGTTATCCGTGCTTTCGGTGCGCAACTCGAATTTCATGAAGATGGCTACCGGGCAACTCTCGGTAATCGGACTCCGGCGTCGATTTTTCTGAAAGAATCTTCGGTAACCGCTACGGAAAACGCCATGTTATTAGCAGCAGCGACGCCCGGTAATAGTGTCATTGAGAATGCCGCCGGCGAACCCCATGTCACCGATTTGGGCGACGTTCTTTCGAAAATGGGCGCTACCATTGAGGGCCGTGGAACCAACCGGATTTTCATTACCGGCAAAGCAAAACTCCGGGGCTTCACGCACCGGGTTGTATCCGATCACATTGAAGCCGGGACTTTTGCAATTGCGGCGGCCTGTACGCGAGGCGACCTGGTCATTCACAACGCCGACCGTGAATACCTTAAAATGACGGAGCACTATCTCCGCCGAATGAATGTGTCATTGGAATTTTCCGATGAGCACACTCTGCAGGTTATGCCGTCGAAATTAATTTCGAAGACGAAAAAGATTCAGGTCGGTTTATGGCCCGGTTTTCCCACCGATCTGATGAGCCCGATGGTTGTTCTGGCTACACAGGCGGAAGGCTCCACGCTATGTCACGACTGGATGTATGAATCGCGGATGTTTTTCGTGGATAAATTGATTATTATGGGAGCCGATATTACCCAATGTGATCCTCACCGGGTACTGGTTGCAGGACCAACGCGTTTGCGAGGGCAGGAGTTGAGCAGTCCGGATATTCGGGCCGGAATTGCTCTGGTCATAGCCGCTTTGACGGCGGAAGGAACGAGCCTTATCGACCGCATCGAAATTGTGGATCGGGGCTATGAAATGATCGAGAAACGGTTTGAACTACTCGGCGCCAGGGTCCGACGATTCGATTAAACGAGAAGGATGTGCCCTCGCTTGTGATTCTTTATTGGTTGACATTAAAATATTGATAGCAAATCCCTGAATATTTTTGTATTTTCGAGTGAACGGTTACATGTAAATGGGACAGTCTTGTGGGTAAACCGACGGTATTAATTGTTAAATTGGGCTCAACCTACCGGGAACTCGTCTCAAAACGGGGCGATTTTGATCGATGGATTATTAATTCCGTATCGGATTTACCTATAAAGTGGAAGTCTCAAAAGATTGAACATGTAGTTCCTGAAACTATTGAAAAATATCAGGGGATTATCTTTACGGGATCTCATGATTCATTATTGACGCCCTATCCTTTTCTAAAGGGGGTAGAGCGAGTTATTGATTATATCATAGATTTGAGAATATTTACCCTGGGAATTTGTTTTGGACATCAATTGATTAACAAATTGCTCGGTGGGGAAGTTTGTCGTAATCCGCTGGGACCCGAAATCGGTGTGTCGACGATTCAATTGACGTTATCCGGTTTAGGCGATCCGATTTTTAACGGTTATAGTCATTCGAAAATACAGGTATACTCATCTCATTTTGATATAGTATCGTCAATCTCCGATAATACGGAATGCCTGGCCTGGAACGAACAGTCCGAATTTCAGGCTACACGGTATGATTCATTTATTTATACCACTCAATTTCATCCTGAATATAATAAAGATGTAATGGCTTATTATATCAAAAAGAACTTCGCTGTTTTAAAGAATGAACACTATCGGAATCCGCTGAATATTCCCAATCCATCTGAAATCCTTCTAAATAATAAACAGATCCAAAATAGCTCAAAAATTCTGGAAAATTTTTTGTCGTTAATAATTCAATCTAACCTGACAATCTGATTATGCTTCCGGTATTAAATCATCCCTGGGACGTTGGCATTGCTGAAGCGAGAGAAATTCAATATCGGTTGAGAGAGAAATTAATTCAGGCACCACTGCTGCAATCAATCAACACTATCGCCGCCGTGGATGTTTCCTATACACGCTGGGACCAGGTTGGCTATGCAGTACTGGGACTATTTTCTTTAATCAAAGACAACGGAGATGAGAAGTTCAGTGTCAAAGAAGAGCTGATTAAAACCCGGATTGAATCAGTGAAATTTCCTTATGTACCGGGCTATTTGAGTTTTCGGGAAATTCCAATATTGCTCCCGCTTTTTAAAGAAATAAGTGAGAATATTGATGTTATTATCGCCGATGGTCAGGGCATTGCTCATCCACGGGGAATCGGTTTGGCGGCTCATCTTGGACTGCTGTTTGATATTGCCAGCATTGGTTGTGCGAAATCTAAACTGATCGGAAATTATACCGAACCCGGAATCCGGAAAGGGGATTATTCAGATTTATTTCTGGATCAGCGGATTATTGGAAGAGTCTTAAGAAGCAGGAACAGGTGTAAACCGCTTTTTGTATCACCGGGACATAAATGTTTGGTTCCGGATGCGATGGATTTTATATTAAATCTTTGCAGTAAATATCGGATTTGCGATCCCATTAGACGGGTCGACGAAATATCAAAACAATTAAGGAAATCGCAACAATTAAAAAGATCGAAGGAGAGCTATGAAACGTTTATTTCGCAGTCGTGAAAATAAAATTATTGGCGGCGTTTGCGGCGGTCTTGGTGAATACCTGGATGTCGATCCGGTGCTCATCCGATTAATTTGGGGTGCCTTATTTTTCTTGGGTGGGGTAGGATTATTTGGTTATATCATTGCCTGGCTGATTATACCCTTGCGGTATGATACGACGGGAATTCAGGATATAGAAAATGATACTGATATCCGGACTAAAAACAACACCCGGTTGGTGTTAGGTATAGTTCTTGTTCTGGCAGGTACGATGCTTTTGGCGCGCGACTGGTGGTATTTCGATTATATGATTAGAGATACTCTGCGGATTATTTGGAGGTATTTGATTCCATCTTTACTTGTCGCAGTCGGCATTTATGTTATCATTAAGGGTAAAAGTGAGAAAAAAAATACTCTGTGAATAAAATAATTTTTAATCAACTTAAAATATTTTAAATAACACGATGGTACAATATGCATAAATATATTCAGTGTAATGAGTTAATATAATTACGAATATAGTATGATTGGCGTAATATGTTAGATAAATAAGATAGTGAATGTTGGATTGTTTCTTATCGCTTTAAATATTTTACTCTATTATTTCAAATAATATTTATAATTTTACCTTCGAAATGATGAGTATGCGCTATATAGAACAAATAACTCAGGGAAATTTTTCGGAATTGTCCTGTTTACCCTGTCATCCCTTGATTCCATCTTTTGTTTGCTCACAAGCAACTTTAAAAATAACTGGAGGTTTATTATGGGTTATGTGAAAACGGTGATTGAGCAATTGCACTCGAAATATCCATGGGAAAAAGAATTTCTGCAAGCTGCAACGGAAGTTCTTGAATCCTTGGATGTAATTGTTGAGAAAGATCCAAAGTATAGAGATGCAAAGATTCTTGAACGGTTAGTTGAACCTGAGAGAACGGTTGTATTTCGCGTACCCTGGACAGATGACAGAGGACAGATTCAGGTAAACATGGGTATGCGGATTGAGTTCAATAGTGCGATCGGACCTTACAAAGGCGGTTTGCGGTTTCATCCGGCTGTTACGGTTTCCATGTTGAAGTTTCTTGGATTTGAGCAGGTTTTTAAGAATGCTTTGACTACATTGCCTATGGGCGGCGGTAAAGGCGGTTCCGATTTTAACCCTACCGGTAAATCCGAAAATGAAATCATGCACTTTTGTCAGAGCTTCATGACTGAATTGTACCGTCATATTGGTCCGGCAACAGACATCCCGGCTGGTGATGTTGGTGTAGGCGGACGTGAGATTGGTTTTTTATATGGTCAATATAAACGCATTACCAACCGTTTTGATGCGGCTACCTTGACCGGAAAGGGTCTCAGTTTCGGAGGAAGTATTTTAAGACCGGAAGCGACCGGATACGGAGCAGTATATTTTGTCGAAGAAATGTTGAAAACCAAAGGTGATAGCATTCAGGGTAAAACCGTGGGTGTTTCCGGTTTTGGCAATGTTTCCTGGGGCGTTTGCAAAAAAGCCACAGAACTTGGTGCGAAGGTGATCTCTCTCTCAGGTCCGGACGGATGTATCATTGACCCTGATGGAATCGGAACTGAGGAAAAATGGGCATACATGCTGGAAATGAGAGCCAGTGGTCATGATAGAGTAAAAGATTATGCCGACAAATTCGGTGTAAAATTCTATCCGGGCGCCCGTCCCTGGGATATTGAACCGATGGATATTGCAATTCCTTCGGCATTCCAGAACGAACTAAATGAAGAAAATGCCAGGAATCTGTTGAAGAATGATTGTAAAGTTATCGCTGAGGCATCGAATATGGGATGCACTCCTGAGGCGATTCATCTGATTAACGGTCCGATTATGTACGGACCCGGTAAAGCGGTCAACGCCGGCGGTGTTGCCGTATCCGGTCTTGAAATGACTCAGAATACGATTCGTTTGAGTTGGAGACCTGAAGAAGTTGATGAAAAACTGAAGTGGATCATGAAAAGTATTCACAGCCAGTGTTTGTCGGCAGCGGAAGCCGCAAATGATCCGGGTAATTATGCCAAAGGCGCGAATATTGCCGGATTCCTGAAAGTTGCTGAAGCCATGCTGGCGCAAGGCAACGTATAGTAACCTGGTTTCAGGATAAAATAAGAAGAGGGGTTGTTTTTCAACCCCTCTTTTGTTTTAAATTTAAGTGTGTAGACTCCGAAGATTAAACTTCAGAAATCCTTGGGAAAAATAGAATTTATCGGAAATAAAGATATTCTTAACGAGCTCAAAACTGCCTTTCTTGGTTCGCGCAAATACCCCCCCCGGATGTTGTTCTAAAATCCTATGATTGGGCAATTGAGCAGCGTGACAAAGGGAATTGCGTGATCTCCGGTTTTCATTCACAAATTGAAAAAGATGTACTGCATTTTTTATTAAAGGGAAAACAACCTATTATTATGGTGCTTGCTCGGGGAATGCAAAAAAGATTTAAACCGGAATTAAAACAAGCAGTGAAAGAAAACAGGCTGTTGATAGTAACTCCTTTTGAAAAAACGGTAATACGTCCCACTACAAAGACAGCGATAATTAGAAACCGGTTAATGATAGAATTGGCAGATGAAGTTTTTATTGCCTATGCATTACCTGGCGGGAATCTTGAAAAACTGATGGGTAATAATTCAGTTAACATCTGCTCTGTATAATCAGTATCTGAATATAAATAGAATTTGCTATTAGGTATTTTTCCCTTTAAAAATAACAGCCTGACCGGTTTTGCCATCCATTTTTGCTAACAGGGGGTTGGGCGCTTTGGCATGTACAAAGAAATTTTTTTGCTCAATTACTTCCAATTGAGAGAGCCATTGCCAATCGATAAAATCCGCCCGAGATTTGTAGGGGATTGTAAAATAACCGATTTTCATGGCAACAATATTGTGGAAGAAGTGCGTTCCCTGTGATGGATCGATGTCAAAACCGTCAATACCCGTTTCGACGATGATTTTAGCGTTACTGATCTGCACAAAACGGACGGGAACACCAAGGAACTGATCCTGTGAGCCCCAACGACCCTGTCCGATCAAAATATATTCACGATTTGCCTCTCGCATTTTCTCATTGAGAGCGGCTATTTCCTGCTGCATTTCAATGGTTTTCAGTTTATCGAATTTGTTAGGATCCAGGTAAATGATATCCTGAATATAATCAACAATCCCGTTCCCCATTCCTTTTTCTGTATACAGAAACAACTGATCTTTAGCGATCTTGTCTATTGTTATCTCTATGTTTTCAGAGCTGATTGCCAAAGGACGAATTTGTAAAATATAAAATGTCGGATATTGTTTTTTTGTCCTATTGCTGTTCAGGTTAACCGCAAATTCAATTTCCACGGGCATTCCCAAAGCCTCTTCTCCAATTTCAAGCAGTTTGCTCGTAATTTCGGCAAGCGGGAAATGCCGATATTTTATGATATTATCGAAAGTAATTATGCGTGGACCTTTTCGATTTACACCTGGGATCAACCGATTATCCTGATAATCCCAAACTGAAGCCGTATGCGTCAGGGCATCATGCGGTTCAACCTCATTTATCTCAAGTTTGCTAATTGTTGAATTTTCGCCATCCAGAAGATCAAAAGTATCTTTTTCAAGGTTTATTCCGAAAAACGATTTTTGAGAATTATCCAGTAAACTTTTTTGTTGGAGAAATTCAATTTTCGGATACTTCGGGCAGAAGCGGAAGTGCTTTCCACCTTCAACAACTGCTTTTCCGAGCCCGACTACAATAGATGCCAGTCCGTCCTCATTTTGAAGATTAGAGATAGGATAAAAATTATAGCTTTGGGCGATACCGGAAAGATGAGGATAAAAGTAATCACCAAACCGTGAGCCCACCACCTGTTGGATAATTACCGCCATCTTTTCCTCTTCCACCTGATGGTTGAGATTTTCGATGTATGACCGGGAGTATTTTATAAACACGGAGGCAAAGACCAGCTTAACTGCCGATAGGAGCTGCCGTAACCGTTCATTGTCATCGGGATGGTTATTTGGGAGCATGTAGGTTCGGTAAATGCCGGCGAAGGGCTGTGAAAAGGAATCCTCCAGCAAACCGGAAGACCTGACCGCTAAAGGGTATTTAATGTGCTGAATGAAAATCTTGAGGTGTTCGATCAAACCGGGAGAGAGCGCGGATTTCAGGAATATTTTGTCGATTTCCAGATCGTCCTGATCATCGCTTATACGGTCATTTAGACTGTTTCGGTAGATAAAATCATCAAATTCATTAGTGCCGATAATTGCCGTACTCGGAAGTGATATATTAATGTCCGGGAATTGTTTTTCAAATTCCATACTCGTGAGCAAGGCGTTTAAAAATGCCAGACCGCGCCCCTTGCCTCCCAAAGAGCCTTCAGCTAAGCGAATAATTTCAGTAGGTTGAAAAAGACTGGCAGGGTGGAAACTAACAATTTTACCTTTATTTCGATTCTTACGGATAAAATACAAAGTTTCTTCTAAATGCCGGCGCATATCGGCAGTTGTTGCAAAGTCTTTAACCGTTAACAGATGCATTTTTTTGGCAATCTGAGTTTCGCCTCTCGCCATTAACCAGGCGGAGAAGTGATTCCGTCTGCTGTGAAACAGGATTGATTCATCGGGGACAAGTTTTAATTTTTTTTCAAATTCAATTAAGGTGCAAGCCCGATCGATTTCCTCCCCGGCTTCGTTTCTGAATATAAAATCACCGAAGCCAAGATTATCCAGCACAAATTGGCGCAGTTTTTGGAGCAGATGTTTGGAGTGTTTGTCGATGAAAGTCGAATTAATCTGATCGGCTTTCTTTTTATTACTTGAATCGGAAGACATTAAAATTGTAGGTATGTCATAGATATTTTCTTTTACTTTTGAAATCAACCTGACGCCGGCTTCGGGATCCAGTCTGTTATTTCGTTCAAAACTAATATCGGAAAAGACTGCTATTATGTACTCGTTATATTTATTATAAATTTCAAGTGCTTCTTCGTAATTATGAGCAAGGATAACTTTTGGACGAACGCGCATCCGTAGTCGTTTATTAATATCGTTCATTTCTTCACGGATTAATATCTGGGTCTGTTTTACAATCTCCTCATAAAGCAGGGGCAGGAGAGTGGAGTAATATTGAATGGAATCCTCTACCAACAGAATTACCCTGACGAGCCCCTGTTTGGTGTCATATTCCAGGTTCCGTTTGTCTTCAACGGATTTAACCATCGCCAGGAAAAGTTTGGCATCGCCTTTCCAGAGGAAAATATTATCGAACAGACTTAATTTGTCGGTATAATTTTTCAGTAAACTCAAATCCGACTGCATATTTAAGAGTAACAATACCGGTAAATCAGGGTTTTGTTCTTTGATGAGTTTAACAATTTCAAAGGATGTGATTTTACCGATGTGAAGCATTGTGATTACAAGGTCGAATTTCTTTATCTCCAGCATTTTCAGAGCTTCTTCACCGGTTGGTACACTCGTGACCATAGGTGCGGTGCTTAAATTTAGCTGTCGGTACTCACCGTATATCTGTTCTGATAATCTGCCGTCTTGCTCAAAAATGAAGGCGTCATAGAATGTGGAAATAAGCAGGATTTCTCTTACTTTATTTTTCATCAGGTAGTGAAAGCTATCTTCACCGTATTTGAATTTGTTATAGTAGTAAATTAATTGGCTGGTATCCATTTCTTCTCCAAAGTAAATATTTCAATTATATAGAAACATACTGCTTAATATTTTGTTTCAATCAGATGGTATTTTCTGCTTCCCAGTCCAATCTTTTCGCCATATTCCAACTGGACATTAGCATCTATATCGGGATAGGATAATTCGGAAAGACTTCTGTTCGCCTGCTGTTTGGTTAAATCGTAAACCGCCTGGTCGATTGATACGGGATCAGTCCCCGCCAGTACGCCAATGTCATCAATCACCGAAATCGGCTTCTGTGCCAGACAGTCGCAATCTTTGGTCATATTGATCATAAAGGTCAAATATGCCATTTTACTCTTTTTTTGTTTAACAATCCCAAGGGCGTGTTCGGCAATCTGCTTCTGAAGTAATTCGGACGAACTATCCCACTTGAACTTAACGGCATTGAACCGGCAAACCGTCAGACATTCCCCACACCCGATGCAGATTTCTTCATTAATCAGGGCGAATTCGTTTTCTATGGTGATAGCGTCCACCGGACACCAGTCGGTACAGACGCCGCAGGTTGTGCACTTGGTTTCACTAATAATCGGTTTGGAGACGGAATGTTGGGTTAGTTTCCCTTTGCGGCTGGACATGCCCATGCCGAGATTCTTGATCGTAGCTGCCAGCCCGGTTGTCAAATGCCCGGTGGCGTGAGTAAGGACAACTGCTGAATTTGCGGAAACAAATTCCGTTGCCAGTGAAATCCTTTTATTGAGCGGCGCATCAATCTCGATCTCCGTCTCGTTCCTGCCCAAAATTCCGTCTGCAATGATGATTGGCGCGCCAAGTTTTGCAGGTGTAAAACCGTGCTCCGTTGCAACGCTGAGATGGTCGATAGCGTTATCCCGGCGGCTTTTATAAAGGACATTTGTATCGCTAACAAAAGGCTTCGCGCCGCAACTTTTAATCATCCGTACAATTGGTTCGACATAGTGAGGAGAGAGATAAGTTTTATTGCCCGGTTCGCCAAAATGAACTTTTACGGCGGTGATATCACCGGTTTTGACTATTTTATCAAATCCGGCGGTTTTGAATAATTTTTTTAACCGGTTTTTGGTCTGATCAACCGGTTCATTATGGTGAAATCGCATCAGGTGGACGGTATTATTCATAAATTTCCTTTAAAATCAGCTGACGAAATATACTTTAAATTTTCCTAAATACAACATTGTGAATTGAACTTATTGCTCAATTCTGAAACATTCTCCGGTAAATGTAGTAAAAAACTTTTGCTTTCTGGATTAGGAATGTAAATTTTGGTAGGAAAATTAGCGAGATGTTATGAAATACAAATATTATTTAGTGATCGTTTTAATGATGAGTTTAGCGTGTCTGAAGCCTGCTGTCGGGCAATCAAAGTATAGTATTGATGATCCCGACGCAAAGTACGGTGGATTTTCAATAATTCAGACAACTAACGGCACCGGTTTTGGAGGATATTTTGAGTGGTCTCTGAATGCGTCAAACAGGCTGATAGCCAGTCTGCATTGGTTAATTGTCCGTGGCAAAAACGATTACCCGATTTACGACCCATACTACGATCCCTATGGATATTATGCTTTTGAGCGGTATGATAAAACCCGCTTGAATCTATTACCGGTTCAACTTGGCTATAAACGGATCCTTTTTGTTGATAAGTTGGCAAATAATTTCCGACCTTTTTTACATCTGAGTGCCGGACCGGTAATTGCCATTGATCCGCCGAATATACCGGACTTTTCCGACCGCATGAAAAATATCAAAATATTTTTTACAACGGCTGTTAGTATCGGAACCGGAATTGATTTTAGCTACCAACCGGGGACCTTGATATCTCTGTTTGTCGGTTATGATTATTTGAAATTCAACCATAAAATTGATAAACCGGAAGAATTTATAATTCCCGATGAATATGATGCCTCGGATTTTTACACTGGTCGTAAGAATTTTAACGGTCTCGTGGTAAAGATCGGTATTGGGAAAAAGTTTTAATGCACCAATTTATCTTTTACGTTCCTTCTAACAAAATCACAGATGACATAGCTATACTCGAAGGTGATGAATTCCGGCATTGCATTCAGGTCCTGAGAAAAAAAGCCGGAGAGGAGATAGCCCTGTTTAATGGTCAGGGAGATATATATACTGCCCGGATAGGCGGTCTAACCAAAAACAGTTGTGAATGCCGGATAACATCCCGAAAAAAAGCAGAAAGGCAAATGCCGGCGGATATTATTCTGGCGGTCGGGTTGATTAAAAGTAAAGCGCTGAATCTGATAATTCGGGAAGCCTCGGCGCTGGGTGTTACGCAATTTGTGCCGCTATTAACTAAGCATTCCGTCAAGCAGGGATTTAATTCGGAACGGATGCGAAAGATTGCGATTGAATCGGTTAAGCAGAGTAGCAACTTCTATTTACCTGAAATCTGCCAACCCATTGAATTGAAAAACTGGCTGGATTCCGTAGCGTCGGTGCCGGCAAAACTCGTTGCTGAACAGGAGAATTCCATGTCAATAAAATCGGCGCTGAACAGATATGCCGGCGATAAAAAAGTTGTCTTACTCATCGGGCCCGAAGGCGGTTTGCATTCTGAAGAAATTGAATCCGCTGTTGCCAAAGGATTCATTCCGGTAAATATTCATTCCAACAGACTGCGTACGGAGCTGGCTGCTATTGTTGCCGTTACGAGTATATTTGCACACTTTAATTAGAAAGGTTTTAGCGTGGAACAAGATTGTGTATTTTGTAAAATTGCGACCGGAGTATTCGATACGCAGTTTGTGTATCAGGATGAAAAACTGGTAGCCTTCCGGGATATGAATCCTCAGGCGCCCGTTCATATTCTGATTATACCTCGCCGGCATATTCCTCAAATCAGGCAATTGAAGGGGAATGATGATAAATTAGTCGGCAGAATGATTCTCGTGGCGATTAAGCTTGCCGAACAGGAACAGATATCAGAATCGGGTTATCGGTTAGTGTTCAATTGCGGTGAAAACGGCGGGCAGGAAGTTGACCATATTCACCTGCATTTATTTGGCGGGCGTAAAATGACCTGGCCACCGGGATAGGAGCTGTTTAAAGATAATAATAACCGCCGGTTTGTCTCACTCTCCGTTCAACAAAATTGGAATTACATTTTAGAACTAAATTGAATATATTAACCCGGCATTCTTAGTAAACGTATAATTCTGAAAAAGTCATTTATGTATATTTCAAAACTTTCACTCTATGGCTTCAAATCGTTCTCCAAAAAATCGGAAATTCATTTTGGTAGAGGAATAACTACCGTTGTTGGACCCAACGGCTGTGGTAAAACGAATATTGTTGATGCCGTCCGCTGGGTGATCGGTGAACAGAAATCCAGTGTATTACGGGCGGATCGAAACACCGATGTTATTTTCAACGGTACAGCTACTCGGCGACCGTTAAACCTGGCGGAAGTATCCTTGACGATTCATAATGTCAGCGGCAGAATTTCTTTACCTTATTCCGATATTGTAATAACCCGCCGGTTATACCGTAATGGAGAGAGTGAATATTTTATTAATAATAACGTTTGCCGGCTGAAAGATATAACCGATCTGTTTATCGATACCGGAATGGGTGCCAATGCTTATTCGATCATAGAGCTTAAAATGATCGAGGATATTTTGAGTGAAAATCCCGATGAGCGTAAACGGTTATTCGAGGAAGCCGCCGGTGTTAATAAATATAGAGTTCAACGCAAAGCGGCGCTGCGGAAACTGGAAGCCACAAAAGATGATTTAGTCCGTTTAAATGACATCATTTCCGAAGTGGATTCACAAGTTAAAAGTTTACGAAAACAGCTGCATCGGTATGAAAAACATCAGGAAATCACTCAGAAGTTAATCAGCTCCGAAGTTCAACTTGCCGCCCGGAAAGTGACTGATATTAGATCATCTCTTACTCCCATTGAATCCCGGTTGCAATCCGACCGTCAGAAACTGGAAAAGATAGTGGCAGATCTGAATAAAAAGGAAGAGGTGTGGAATTCCAAACAACAGAAATTTGAGGAACAGGAGCAAACCCTGGAGAAAAAAAATCGCGAATTAGTAGTAATTCGTGATAAAAGAAATAAATACCAAACAAAAAGCTTACTCTTTAAGGAACAATTACGCAATATTAATCAGTCTATTATTCGCTTACAAACTGAGATACAGTCCTTTGAGCAGACTATCCGTGAAAATGAGAATAAAGAGACTCAGTTAAAACAGCAATATGCCGAAGTTCAAAAAACTCTTCAGCGGAAGCGGGAAGTTTTTAAAGTTATTGAATCGGAAAATCGGGAAATTGAACAGAAATATAGCAAGTTAAATACTGAAATCCAGACTCTTCAGGAGGAGCGGTTTGATCTGCTAAAGCAACATGCCGAAAATTCTGCCCGTTTTGGAAGTTTACAAGATAATATTCAGCAACGGGAAAAGGAACTTGCCGCTATCGAAATTCAATTGAATTCCCGGCAGGAACAGGAACAAAAATTATCTGCCATTCTGGATCAAATTCAGCAATCTGTTGAATCGATAAAAAATGATCTGGATAATCATAGGGAGAATCAGAATGAGATTGATAAACGATATGAAGATTTAATCGAAGCTGAACGCAATCTACAGCAAGATCAGCGGCAGCTTGAATCAAAAATAGATCGATTGAATAATCAAATCCAGTTTTATAATAGTATTATCCAATCGAAGGAGGGATTTAGTCCGGGGCTTCAATTTGTACTTGAGAACCCGAGCGAATTTGAAGGAGTCAAAGGAGCCTTATCCGATTTGTTATCGGTTGATTCAAAATACTATTTAGCCATTGAAGCGGTTATTAAAGATATTTCCCGGTTGCTGGTTGTGAACAATAAAAAAACCGCCCTGGAGACATTGGAAAAGCTTGCCCAAAATGGAAAAGGACGGGTTTCAATAATTCCATTGGATGCTGAGTTTCAAGCACCACAGGGACAGCCCGGCAGCTTGAAAAAAATGCGTCCGCTTTTAGAAATTGTTAAGTGTGATTCTTCGTTGAAATCCTTAAAAGAATTTCTTTTTCAAAATATTTATTGCTGTGAGGATAGTCAGTTTGACAGTTTGATTGAAGACCGTGAATTACAGCAGATTTCACTGGTATCTGAAAAGGGACGATTTCGGGATGCCAATGGATTCTTTACAGGCGGTTCGGAGATTTCGGAATCCAATATATTAGTGGGACGTACCGAAAGATTATACAGCCTGGAAAAGGAAGCTGACGCAGTGCAGAATGACCTGGATGGGTTGCAAGCTCAATTGGAAAGCGTTCGCAGCGACATTTCAAAAATGTTAAATGAGAAAAAGAAAATTAACCAGACCATCAGGGAAAAGGAACAGAAACTCAGGGATTTTCAGGAACAATTGCGAAGCAGCGAATCTAAGTTACTCGAGACGAAAAGTATCCGCAAAACATTAAATGACAATCGCGTATCCTTACGGGTCATGATTGAAAATTTTAAAGAACGAATGTCCCGGGAAGATCCGGGTAAAGTTAATCTGGATAGCGAGATTCAGGTTATAGAAGCAAAAATAAATACTTATAAAGAATCTGCTGCTGTAGTGAAGACCGAATTGGACCAGGTGAATATGGAGAGACAAAATCAGCGAATCGAGTTGATCAATCTTGAAAACAGATTCAGAAATCTTGCCGACAGCAGGGAAATAGCGCAGAGAACTATTCAGCGAGCATTGCAGAATAAAGCAGCAGCTCAATTGGAAAAAGATAAATTAAAAAAGGACAGCGCTGAGATTCAGCAAAAAATTGATTCCAATGAAAAGCAGTCGAATGATTTTCAGCAGCAGGTAACAACGGCTGAAAAGGTTATCAACGAATTTCGCAATTCTTTCCAAGACCTGCGTACATCTCTTCAGGATTTGAGTGATCAGATGTATCGTTTACGACGTGAAAAGGAAATTCTGACGGATACAATCGGTCAGCTGGAGTTGGAAAAATCCGGTTACCGGGCATCTATTAACGAAATACAATCCATTTTATTGGAAAAATATAATCAGAAAATCCCGGCCGAGGTTCAGGAAGATCTTCCGGAATTACAGGAAGCTCAACGGATAGTTGATCGTTATAAACGTAATCTTGAACTGATTGGTATGGTTAATATGACAGTGAAGGATGAGTTTGAGGAAGAGAACTCGCGTCTCAGTTTTTTAACGGAGCAAAGGGATGACCTGATAAAATCGGAAAAGGGGCTGAATGAGGTCATAAATCAAATTGATAAAATAGCTCGGGAACAGTTTTCGGATATCTTTGAAAAGATCAGATATAATTTTAAATCGACATTTTCAATATTTTTTGATGGCGGTGAAGCCGACCTCAGGATGGTCGGTGACAGCGACCCCCTCGAAGCGCAAATCGAAATTTGGGCCTGTCCCAGCGGCAAGAAAATGCGGTCTCTTAAAATGCTGTCTGCCGGTGAAAAAGCTTTGACTGCAATTGCCCTTTTGTTTGGAATTTATCAGGTTAAACCCAGTCCTTTTTGCATTTTAGATGAAGTAGATGCGCCGTTGGATGATAAAAACACCCGGCGTTTCACGGATGTAATAAAAACATATTCTGAGAATATTCAGTTTATTGTTATAACTCATAATAAATCGACAATGAGCATAGCCGATTCACTTTATGGTGTTACGATGTCTGAAAGCGGAGTTTCTCAGATTGTGTCGGTAAAATTGGAGTAATCATGAAAACGTCACATTATTTAATCACTTTGGCCTTTGTTACCTTATTGGTTGTACCCCTGTTTTCGGCCGATTTTGATATGGATTTTGCCGTTTTTCGAGGTTCTGAAAATGATGATATTGTTGAAATATATTTAATGATTCCCCGAAATCTATTTGAGTTTGCCGCTTTTGAAAATGGCTATCAATCCAATGCTTTTATCCGGGTCGCATTTACCGAAGGTGACACCGTCAGGGATATGCAAGAGTGGAGTTTCGTTGATAAAGTAAATAAACTGACGGATATTACCGACGCTCAAAAAATACCGGATATTGTGACTTTTTCTGTTCCGGTCGGGCAATATAAAATCATCGCTATAGTCATGGATTTGACGAGCAGGAAAACCTATCGTGTAGAGAAAGATGTTGACCTGATAAAATATTCTGATTCCGATCTTCAATTAAGTGACATTCAATTGAGCTCACGGGTCTCCAGAACAGATACTCAAAACAAATTCAGTAAATATTTTGGATATGACATCATTCCTAATGCCAGTAATATTTATGGTGAACAGAATCCCGTGATCTATGGATTTTGCGAAGCATATAATTTATCTCACGATGATTCTAAAGACGGGAAATACAAAGTCAAATATACGATTACAGATTTGAACGATAACGAGATCAGTGCGTTGGATTGGATATACAAGAAAAAACCGGGGAAATCGGCTGTAGAGATAAACAGTATAAATATCAGCGATATGAATTCCGGATTATATAATTTTAAAATCACTGTGGTCGATGAAGAAACAGGTCAGCAAGCCGATGCCCGGAAGCGTTTCTATATTTTAAAAAATGATCAGGAGGAATTGTACAAAGAAGCCGTAAAAGAAGTAAACCTGTCTGATTTAACTGAAAAACAGTTGAATGAGATGTTTGCTCCGATGAAATATATTGCCGGAGATAAAGAAATCAGAAGATTCAAAAAATCCGATGTCGAAGGGAAACGTGCCATTATCACGCAGTTCTGGAATCATCGGGATCCCGACCCTACAACCCTTGTTAACGAGGCCCAGGTGGATTTCAATCAGCGACTTCAGTACGTAGAACAGCAATTTGCAACTCCGCGTCAGTCCGGTTATAAAACAGATATGGGCCGAATATTTTTAATTTATGGTCCGCCGTCGGAAATTGAACGTTTTCCCAGCTCCATTGAAGCAAAACCCTACCAAATCTGGCGCTATTTTGAAATCGAAGGTGGCGTGGAATTCGTTTTTGTCGATAAAACCGGTTTTGGAATGATGGAATTAGTACATTCAACTGCTCGTAATGAGTTGCAGGATTATCAGTGGCAGCGTTGGATTTCTCCGACATCATCATCGGCGAACCAGTACGGGTACTGATAAAAATGTCGCGATAAATTGCAGACGTTTCATTGTCTGCGAAAAAAAATAGTTTAAAAGGTCGGGCGCCCGAATACTAAAATTGGATACTTCGCCGCGAATCTGTGTCGATTGAGGTAAAATAGTTGAAATCAATTGTTGACCGGCTAATCTGTGGGGTGTCTACACTGTTCTTTCCGCCGATTTGTGTAGGCTGTCAAAGTCGAATTACCCAAAATCAAACCTTAGTATGTAATTCATGTCGCCAACAATTACAATATCTGTCTGATGAAATGATTTTGAATAAAGAAGTCCCTGAAAATTTAAATGCTATTATCCCGGTGTATGTTTATGATGAACGTGTTCAGGGGATAATTCACGCCTTAAAGTATCAGGGCTTCAGGTCGCTGGGAGTAGTGCTGGGCGAATTGATAGCGAGCCGGGTCAAAAGTAAAATAAAAATTGAGCCGAATACTATCCTCGTACCGGTCCCGCTACATCCGATAAAATATCGGGAACGAGGGTATAATCAATCCTATTTTATTGCAAAGGGACTCGGAAATATACTCGATCTGAACATAAAAAATAATATGTTAAAAAGAACAAAAAATACAATTACTCAAACACATCTATCAGCCCTAGAAAGACATCAAAATATGAAAAATGCTTTTAAATTGATGGCTGGAGTTAATTTTTCTCAAATTGAAAACGCCATACTAGTTGATGATGTGTTTACAACCGGGGCAACCTTGAATTCGGCGGCAGGTGTTTTAAAATTCGCCGGAGTAGATAGCGTCATCGGTGTAACCGTTACAGCGCCGGTATAAATAATTTGTTGAATATGCAGCCAGTTCAGGTTGTCAATGTGTCATAATGTCAGATGATATCATAAACGTCGTATGACTATAGGTCGGTTATGTTGAATGGCACGTCCTTTGTAACATCCGAATTGCTTTTTTATTAATATTAATTGAGAACGTCGAAACATTATTGACATTAGAGTAAGAATAAGAGTAACTTTGGCAGTTTAAGCAATAGACTGCTAAAAAACTTGAAAGGAGATTGAGATATGGCAATTAAACCTCTGGCAGATCGAGTGGTAGTAAAACCATCCGAAGCTGAAGAAAAAACAAGTGGTGGAATTTTCCTTCCCGATACAGCGAAGGAAAAACCTCAGGAAGGCACGGTCATCGCAGTCGGACCAGGCAAGGTTAGTGATAACGGTACAATTGTTCCTATGGAAGTAAAAATTGGCGACAAAGTCCTTTATGGAAAATATTCCGGTACTGAAGTCACCATTAAAGGTGATGAACATCTTATTATGAGAGAAAGTGACATTTTAGCTGTTATCAGCTAAATGCAGAAAGGAGTATATAATGGCAAAAGAAATTCAATATGACGTAAATGCAAGATCGGGGCTTAAGGAAGGCGTTGACAAATTAGCCAACGCTGTAAAAGTAACGCTTGGCCCTAAGGGCAGGAATGTAGTTATTGAGAAAAAGTTTGGCTCACCTACAATTACCAAGGATGGGGTAACTGTAGCAAAAGAAGTTGAGCTTGAAGATAAACTGGAAAATATTGGTGCCCAAATGGTCAAAGAGGTTGCTTCAAAAACTTCTGATGTCGTCGGTGACGGCACAACGACTGCAACAGTTTTGGCTCAGGCAATTATAGCCGAAGGCTTTAAAAATATTACTGCCGGCGCTGACCCAATGGAGATTAAAAGAGGGATTGACCTCGCTACTGCTGAAGTGGTCAAAGGATTAAAAGAGATCAGCAAAGATGTTACCGGAAGTAAAGAGAAAATTGCTCAGGTTGGCGCAATTTCCGCTAACAATGATTTATATATTGGAGAGCTGATTTCTGATGCGATGGAAAAAGTCGGTAAAGATGGAGTCATTACCGTCGAAGAGGCAAAATCAACTGAAACAGGATTAAAAGTTGTCGAAGGCATGCAGTTTGACCGCGGATATATTTCGCCCTATTTTGTTACCAATGCCGATTCGATGGAAACTATTCTTGAAGATCCGTATATTTTAATTTACGACAAAAAAATCAGCAACATGAAAGATTTATTACCTATCCTTGAGAAGGTATCTCAGATGGGTCGTCCTCTCTTAATCATTGCCGAAGACATCGAAGGCGAAGCTCTGGCTACGTTAGTTGTCAATAAACTGAGAGGAACCCTCCGAGTAGCAGCGGTGAAAGCGCCCGGCTTCGGCGATCGTCGTAAAGCCATGTTGGAAGATATTGCCGTTTTAACCGGCGGCACTGTTATTTCTGAAGAACAGGGTTTCAAACTGGAAAATGCTACGGCGGACATGCTCGGAAATGCTAAACGCATTACGATTGATAAAGATAATACAACAATCGTTGAAGGTTCCGGAAAACATGAAGATATCAAGGGCCGTATCAAACAGATTAAAGCTCAGATTGAATCGTCAACCTCCGACTATGATAAAGAAAAGCTCCAGGAACGTCTGGCAAAACTATCCGGTGGCGTTGCTGTTCTGGAAGTTGGTGCTGCAACTGAAGTGGAGATGAAAGAGAAAAAAGCCCGTGTAGAAGATGCCCTGCATGCAACCCGTGCTGCGGTGGAAGAGGGAATCGTTCCCGGCGGTGGCGTTGCTCTCCTGAGAGCTCAAGGGAAACTGGACAATTTGAGCTGCTCCGGTGATCAGATGGTTGGTGTTAATATAGTGAAAAAAGCTGTCGAAGAACCCATCCGTCAGATTGCCAAAAATGCCGGTTATGAACCGTCTATCGTTGCCATGAAAGTAAAAGACGGTAAAGATGATTTCGGTTTTGATGCTTATAAGGAAGAATATGTGTATATGTATAAAGCCGGTATTATTGATCCGACAAAAGTAGTGCGAAATGCAATTGAAAATGCAGCCAGTATTGCTGGACTGCTATTGACTACCGAAGCCACGATTGCAGAAATTCCTGAAGCTGAACCGGCAGCTCCCGCGACGCCTCCGGGTGGCGGAATGGGCGGAATGTATTAATTGACATAACATGTTAAAATGGGCTATTCCTTATCGGAGTAGCCCATTTTTTTATTTTTAAAAACCGGTTATATTTATTGATGAAATACTTGATTCTGATTGACTTTAAAGATATATTGCAACGTTAATTAAAAGGGAGGCAAAATGGGCAATTTATGGGGTGATATAAAAAAAAGTTTGGGAGAATGGGCAAACAAGGCGGCTGACAAAGCCGGAGAATTTACTCGTGAAGCCGCCGATAAAGCCGAAGAGGTTACAAAATTGGGTAAAGTAAAATTGGATATCTTTCAGATTAAAAGAGATATTGAAAAACAATTTACCGAACTTGGTGGTACAATCTATAAATTAATAAATGAAAAAAACGCCAAAGAATTTGAAAAAAACGAGAATATCAAAGCATGTCTTTCCACTATTAGAGATCTTGAGAGAAAGCTGAAAGAAAAAGAGAAACAGTATAAGAGCATTCAGGAAACCAGCCACATTAAAAATGATCAGCCTGAAGAAGGCGAAAAGGGATAGCTTTTATCTAAAAATAGGCAATGATTATGGATAAGAGCAGATCGCATAAAAACATTCCACGATCATATAGTCATATACTTCGGCTATATTTTGAAGAAATCAGTCATGAGGAGCCCTTATCGCCGGGAGAAGAAATCGAACTGGCTGCACTGGTAAGGCAAGGGGATTCTCAGGCTCTTGATAAATTACTTCGTGCTAATTTACGTTTTGTTGTTTCTGTTGCAAAAAAATATCAAAACCATGGTTTATCACTCGAAGATTTGATTAACGAAGGTAATATTGGGCTAATTAAAGCTGCCCAAAGATTTGATGAAACCCGGGGCTTTAAATTTATTTCCTATGCAGTATGGTGGATTCGTCAAACAATATTACAGTCAATTTCTGAATATTCTCGATTAGTTCGATTGCCACTTAATGTTGTTGGAAGTCTTAATAAAATATCCAAAATCACATTGGAATTTGAACAGGAATATGAACGCGAACCAACTTCACAGGAGATTGAGGAAATTCTGGAAAAAGAGAATATAGATATGGATATTACAAGACAGCTAAATGAAGGAACTATAAGTATAGATGCACCCATTGGTAATGATGGGAATGGCACTCTTCAGGATATCTTATCCGGGCTGGATGATAATAATCCAGATGAGCCATTAAAACAGGAATCCTTTCACTTTGAGATTGAAAGAGTGCTAAGAAGTCTGGATAAAAGAGAAGCCATGATTATTCGCCTCTATTTTGGGATTGGTCATGAACTTCCGCTAACATTAGAAGAAATCGGAAATCAGATGCACTTAACACGGGAAAGGGTTCGCCAGATAAAGGAAAAAGCCCTGCGGAAGCTACGGCATTCTTCAAGAGCATTATATTTAAAGGGTTATCTCGGTTAAAAAAAATCATTGACAAATTGACAACTTATTACTAAAATGCAACAGAGTATATATGGAAATACTAGGGTCAAGAGTTCAAATATAACAGACAGAGAATGAAGAGACAATCCCGAATTGTTCTTATATGGAACACTAAAAGATCACCCAAATTGTTTAGCCTAAGCCGTCGGCAGATTGTCGGGTTCGGAACTCTTACGGCTATTCTTCTGGGTATTATTGTAATAATTGGAATCCACCTCTTCTCGGATATCATATATCACTCGAAAGTCGTCCGCCTGAGAAAAAATAACAGTAAATTGGTGGGTACTATCTACGATTTGAAGAACAGAATCCAGCAAATGGAATCGGATATTAAAGTACTGGCTGAAAAAGATCAGGCACTGCGAACTTATGCCGATATACCCGTTATTGATAAGGATATCCGAAAGTTGGGTATTGGTGGCAAGTACAATATTCAAGATGACGAAATTGATAAATTGTTGATCGATGACGATATAGACGTCTCATCTCTTGTAAATGATTTAGATCGCCTAACCCGTGAGATAAAGCTGGAACGGATCAGTTATGAAGAAATTTACAACGCTATAAAGCATCGGTCACCACAAATCAAATCCACACCATCCATAAGACCGCTTAATACCGGATTTATTTCCGATGGCTATGGATATCGAAAAGATCCGTTTTCCGGCATGCGCCGATTTCATTATGGAATTGATATTTCTGCCCCTACCGGTACACCGGTCTATGCTACCGCGGACGGAGTAGTGCGCAGTACCAATTCCAGTAGGACATATGGAAAAATAATAAAAATTGATCATGGATATGGATATACAACATTTTACGCACACCTTTCGAAAATGATTGTGAAACCCGGTGATGTTGTTAAACGTGGTCAAAAAATTGCCGAAGTGGGTTGTACCGGGCGAAGTACGGCATCGCATTTACACTACGAGATACGGCAATTTAATATCAATAAAAATCCGCTGGATTACTTTTTTACCGGTTATATCCATTAAGAAATCAGCTATAAAATATTTATGTAAGCGTTTACGGAACGTTAAAAATAGAAATTAGAAATTTGGCCTTCTTGTTTTTGTAGTGTTGATGAATGCATTCAATTTTGGGCCGAGTTTCTCAACTATTGCTTTGTATTCTGCCGCGTTTGACTCAGACAAAACTTTTCTGCTGATGAGTTTTCGCAACCGTAATTTGTTTTCTTCAGTCGTGTCAAGTCATATCTGAAAACGCTTCTGCCGGTTTGTGCCAAAGGTATGCCGTCCCGGAAGCGGGGGCCTTCGGATCGGCATAAACATTCAACTTGTAAACTCGTTCATCCCCGCCTGTTTGCGAGCGTACTCGCTCAGGCAGGCACGCAGACAGGTCTCCCAAATTTCTACTTTCCAATTTCAAGTCGTGAAACGGCTACAAATTTATTTTGTTTATTTCAGCTTTAATTATAGGCTATATTTGCGTAATTTTCAAAATGTATGAACTTTAAAAAATATTACATCGAAACTTATGGTTGCCAAATGAACGAAGCAGATTCGGAAATCATTGCCGGTTTGCTGGAGGGTTGCAATTATAAGGCAACCCGTGCGCCGGAAGAAGCCGATATTATCCTGGTCAACACCTGCAGTGTACGTGAAGGAGCCGACCGCCGGGCAATCGCTCGTTTATCCCAATATAAATATCTAAAAAAACAAAATCCCGGTCTAACTCTTGGGCTGGTTGGATGTGTTGCTCAGCGGGACAGGGGAAAGATATTAAAACAAAAACCCTTTATTGATTTGGTTCTTGGGCCTGACTCATATCGCCGGATTCCCGAACTCATTAGACATAATGACAAACCCTATATTGATGTTCATCTTTCGAAACAGGAAGTTTATGAAGGATTAATGCCCTTCAGGAACACACAGGTGAATGCCTGGGTCTCAATTATGCGGGGGTGTAATAAGTTCTGCTCTTTCTGTATTGTACCCTTTACAAGAGGTAGGGAAAGAAGTCGTGCGGTTGAAAGTATTGTCACTGAAGTAAAAAAAGCGATTCAAGACGGTTATCAGGAAATAACTCTCCTGGGACAAAATGTTAATTCTTATAAACATCAGGAAGATCGTTTTCCGGATTTATTAAAAGCCGTTGCTTTGATTCCCGGGGTTAAGAGAATCAGGTTTACTTCTCCTCATCCACAAGATGTGGACGAGGCGATGCTTAAGGTTATGCGCGAACACGAAAATATTTGTAAAAGCATTCATCTGCCCCTGCAAGCCGGAGCCACGAAGATATTAAAACTGATGAACCGAACTTACTCTAAGGAAAAATATCTTGATGTTGTTGATAAAATTCGGGAATATATGCCGGATTGCGGGATTACAACGGACATCATTGTCGGATTTCCGGGTGAAACAGATGAAGATTTTGAAGAAACGTTAGATGTGATGGATAGAGTTGTTTTTGACAATGCTTATATGTTCAAGTATTCACCGCGCCCCGGCACCGCTGCTGCCAAACTTCCTGATGATGTTCCGGAAAATGTGAAAGCTGAGCGTCTAAATAGGATTATTGAGAAACAAAAAATACATTTGTTGGCTAAAAATCGGGCTCTGGTCGGGACGGTTCAAACCGTATTAATAGACGGTCTTAGTAAAAAGAGTAGTGGTGAAAAAATCGGCAGGACCGATACCAATAAACTGGTGATATTAAAAACAGGCAGCGCTCGTATAGGTGAAATGGTTAAAGTGTTGATTTATGATGCGGCAGGTGTGAGTTTATTTGGTAAAATAGATTAATTTGAGGGAGAGATTATGAAATACTTAAAACTGTTGGTAATTATTCTCGTTATTCTTATTCTCTTAATATTTGTAATCCAAAATGTCGGTCAACAAGTCACCTTAAAGTTTATCAGTGACGCCTATTCATTTTCTACGGAGATGATCGTTGTATTACTGATTTCGGTGGTCATAGGATTTCTGATAGGTTATTTATTAGCCGGTATTCAAGTTTTGGAGCAAAAAAACAAGGTTCGTGCTTTAAATTCTGAATATAAGAAATTGAAAAAGGAAGTTGACCTTCTTCGAAATAAGGATATTGAAGATGTGGAGGTGGTTGGGTAAATAACCACAGATAAAAAGGAAACTTAAATGACAGCCAATGTAACCTACTTAATAATTTTAATAATCGTCTTAGGCTTTGTGCTTCTCTGGCTTATATTCGGTCGCAAGAAATCATCCGGCAAGCCTAAATCCTCTCTTTATACTCAAGCGCTGGATCATATTATACACAGGGATTATGAATCCGCTATCAAAGAATTAAAGGCGATTATTAAAAAAGATACCAATCACATCGACGCCTATATCAAATTGGGGAATCTGCTTCGTGAAACCGGGCAAATAAAAGCCGCCGTAAAGGTTCATCAGGGACTTCTGTACCGGCAGGATATTGATAAGACTCAGAAACTTGAGATTATGCGTAATCTTGTCGATGATTATATTGAGCTGGATGAAAAGGGAATTGCTCTTTCGGTAGCCTTGAATGTTCTCGATGTGGATAAACGGAATATGTGGGCCTTAGAAAAGATATGGCATTTATATCGCGATTTAAAAAAATGGGCTAAAGCATCGGAATTCATGGAGAAAATACTCCGCTATCAGAAAAAGTCCAATAGTCGGATTCTGGCAATTTATAAAGTGCAGGAAGGGCTGGAAAAATATGAAGCCGGGAATTTTCATGATGCCAGATTGATTTTTCGTAGAGCGATGAAAATTGATCCGGGCTGTGAAGCGCCCTATTTTTACATGGCGGAATCCTATGTAAAAGACCGGCGTGAGCTTGATGCCGTTGAATGGTGGGTAAAATTCGCCGAAGCTGCACCGGAGAAAGCCTGGTTAGTGTTTAATCCGCTTCAGAAAGTACTGTTTAACATAGGAAATTTCGGTAAAATTGAAGATTTTTATTTGAATATTTTAAAAAACAGACAGAATGATGTTCGTACAATTACGGCCCTGGCAAATTATTATGAACGTAAGGGCGACTTACAAAAGGCCTCTAATCTGGTTGAAGATTTGATCGAAAACAATCCGAATTCAACTATTGCTAAAATTGCTTATTGTAAATTGCTTGTATTCGTTAAGTGTGAAAAAGAAGTTGGAGATGGTCGTAATTATAGTATCAATCAATTCGATTCCGTTGACCATGTTCGCTGTTCTAATTGTGGTCATCAAGTTCAGGATATTCTCTGGATTTGCCCGATGTGCGGTGCGGAAGATTCCTTCTTGAATCAATTATGAAAAGTAAATTTCTAATCATTTTTTTGCAATTATTTCCATTATTGCTGATTTCCCAGGATTTAACCCGATATTTTGAGTATCTGAAATGCGATCAAGCAGATTCTGTAATAAAGGCTATGCCTCAATTAATTCAAAGTTATCCGAATAATGCCGATGTCTTATTCCTGTCCGCTCTAATCGAGACCGATGGTGATAAAGCTTTGTTAATTTATAAAGACGTTTTTAGCCAATATCCGGACAGTGACCGGGCGGATGATGCTTTGGTGAAAATTATAGAGTATTTATAT
>JAGHBC010000064.1 GCA_021161185.1 Fidelibacterota bacterium | reverse complement strand
GCCCTAGATATGATTAAACGTGCCGTAAAACATGGTTTTACAGCAGACTATGTGCTTGCTGACAAATGGTTTATATCGGAGCAATTTATCCTGTCAATCAGAAAAATCAGAAAAGGCGCAATACACATTCTTGCAGCTTGCAAAATGGATAAGAGGAAATATGTCTATAATGGCAATGAGCGCACTGCCAAAGAGATATTAAAAAATTTAAAGAAAACCAATGTAAAACGTTCGCGAAAATTACGAGCGTTTTACATTGAAGTCGCCGTAGAATACAAGGGAATTCCCATGAAATTATTTTTCAATCGCTTTTCCGGACAAGGAAATTGGCAGCTGTTGGAAACGACGGATATTAACTTGAATTTTGCCAGAGCGGTGGAGATATATAACATTCGTTGGTCTATAGAGGTGTTTTTTAAAGAGAGCAAACAATATTTGAATTTGGGCAAATGCCAGTCTAATGATTTTGACGCCCAGATAGCCGATACAACCATAAGTTTGACGCAGTATATAATTTTAAGTCTATATAAGAGTCAGAAAAAATTTCTTGAATTGACAGTAGCTGGAAGGCTGTGAGAGTTATTCCTGGAAATATTACAGAAAATCACAAAAGCGTTTGGTGTAGATGTGAATGAAATAATGGCAAAAATATTTAATCTGCCAAATTTTGAAGAGAAAATTTTAACGATATTGAGAGTTTTTGATGATGAAAAAACATTACTGGAAATCTCTTGATATCATCTATATTAGACCGCAAATGGAATCTTGTGATAACTACATTGGCTACAGATGGATACAGAGTAGTATCCCAAAATATGATCTCTGTAATTTCAATGATTTAGGAACTGCGAAACTTGAGTAAAGTATATTTCAAATCCCATACCACAGGTAAAAATGGTGGAATTTACATATCCGCATGAGAGATAACAGTGAGTAGTAAAAGCTATTGATTGCATATTGTAAAAATTCATTTAATTTTCTTGACATTGAATTATATATGCGATAATTTATAACAAATGAAACGTTTCAATCAAATAAGATCAATGTCGAATTTAAAAGAAGTAGCAAAAAAAGCAGGCGTATCGGTAGGAACCGCATCCGCTGTTTTTAATGGTAAAAATTGGGTAAGTAACGATTTAAGATTAAGGGTGCTAAAAGCTGCTAAGGAGTTTAATTATAGGCCCAATCGAATAGCAAGAAATTTAAGGAGTAATACAACAAATACGATCGGTGTTCTCGTAACAAACATTAATAGCCCGTTTTTTTCTCAGATTATGAAAGTGCTTTCATATGAATGCCATAAAAATGGTCTAAACTTATTCTTCAGTGACACAAATTGTGATGAGAATATTATCATCAAGAGTTTAAATGATTTTCTTGAACATAAAGTCGATGGTATCATCCTTTTAGGGATTGATACAAGGGAACAATTACTAAGAGACATTTTATTCGATGTAGAATTACCAATTATCTCTATAGAAGGGAATTATAGTATAGAAAACATGGATTATATCCAAGCTGACGCCTTTCAGGGAGGTTATATCGCAACTAAGCACTTATTAGAACTTGGCTATTATCCTATCAGTATTATCACTGGGCCCCTAAATCCTGAAGAAAAAATATTGAGAAAAAATGGCTGGGGAAGGTTTAAAGGGTATTTAAAAGCATTGGAAGATAAAGGTGTAGTATATAATCCGGAATATAGTTATAAAGGAAATTTTTTGTTTGATGATGGAGTAAAAGCAATTGAATATTTTTTAACTTTGAATCCACTACCAAGGGCAATTTTTGCTTCTAATGATATGATGGCAATAAATGCTATGCAGGCTATAAAAGAAAAAGGATTGAGAGTTCCCGAGGATATTGCCATAGTGGGTTTTGATGACATTCCCGCAGCGTCTTTTATATCACCTGCACTAACAACTGTCCGGTTACCACAAAAGCTGTTAGGCAATCTGGCGGTGGATATTTTAATGAGTCGTTTACAGGGGAAGTCTGCTATTCCATTGAGGAAGGTATTGCCGGTAGAGATCGTTGTACGTGAATCCTGTGGTCTTTATTTAGGGGAAAAAAGATAATCTCGGATGTTGTTTTTTTTTGTTTGTATATTGAAACGATTCAATATTGAGTAAGCGCTAGCCAAGTGAAGCAAACGTCAAAACATAAAATATTATGGATAGGCATTATTAACAAAAGAGGAGAAATTTATGGGAAATATTTCGCTAAAATTCACAGGAAATTTTAACCAGAAGGAAAGGAGAAAATCATGAAAAAAGTTTTTGCTAAAATTTTTCTAATGTCTTTCGTCTTGTTCACAATAACAAGTTTTAGTATGGGACAAAATTTAGTCCTAAATCCTGGATTTGAAGACGGGACTGGTAATTTGCCGGATAATTGGTCAACTTATGTTCAAGACGGGAGTTCTGAATTCAGCTGGGACGCTGATACATTCCACACCGGTGCGAAAGCAGTATGTATCACACACGCAGATAGCGCAATGTCTTCATTTAAACAGACTATTGCGGTTCAAGCAGATTACAAATACAAAATATCCGGTTACATTAAAACTAAGGATGTTGAATGTGGAGCAAATTGGTGGGAAGGCGGTGCACAGCTTAAAATTGAAGGAGATGTTACAGGTAATTGGTGGGATAATATGACAAGTAGAGTATATGGAGATAGCGATTGGACTTATGTTGAGTTACAAATTACAACTACCAGTAGCGCCAGTGAAATTGAAGTGCACTGCAAACTCGGTGAAGGAATGAAAATTAAAGGCACAGCCTGGTATGATGATATTTCTCTGGAGGAAGTTGGCCCTCTTGCTCAGTATTTTTCAAATGGTGATTTTGAAACCGGATGTGCTGATGATCCAACTTTTCCTGATGCCTGGGAAATGGATACAAATAATGATGATAAAGGAACTTGCGTGTTAGATGATGCTGTATTTCATGGAGGTGCAAAGTCTGGTCGGCTTACATATCCCATAAATCACACTGGCGAAATAATCATAAAGCAGGATGCAGGACCTTATCCGGATGGTCTGGTTGACGGGGCTTTATATAAGATAAGCGGCTGGATTAAGACTGAAAACGTAACCGGAGGTAGAGGAGCTTGTTTTATTACTGCTTATGATAATCATACAATTGCCAATACAGCATTACATGACAATACTGACTGGACTTATATTGAAGAGACAGTAGTATATCAGGAAACGAGTTGGGGATTTCTCCGTTGTTACTTAGGTGTTGATAGTACGACTACGGGAAGTGATATTGCTAAAGCATGGTTCGATGATGTGAATGTTGAATTTATAGGAAAACCACCGGCAAAACCGGAAGAGATTAATGCGGATTATGATGGCAGCAAGGTTACTTTAGATTGGGCTGCTTCCGAGGCAGGTAGCCATGCTATCGATTATTATCTGATCAGAAAAATCACTCAGAATGACACAACCGGAAATATTAAGAAAAATTCCGGTTTTGAAGAGCCAAATGATGATGCCGATTTTGCAGATAGTTGGGGACATTGGGGATATGGTCCTGAAGCTAATTATACCTGGGTTGATATTGAAGATGAGCCAGGCGCTCCTCATAGTGGCGATTTTTGCGTTTCTATAGATCATTCAACTGGTGGTTTTGGTATGATATATAGAAAAGTCTATCCCCCGGAAGGTGAAAAAGGATGTGATGCTTTACTCAGAGGTTTTGTCAAGACTCAATATGTAGAAGGCGGTAGTGGCGCTTATATTGCATTTGGTTATGGAAGCGGCGATTTGCCGCCCGAAGGTGGTCTATATGGAACAAATGATTATACAATTGTAGAAAACGCCGCATGTATTGATGGTGGAAAATATGTTTGCTGCCTTTTTGGCACCGGAGGAGATCAAGTAAGGGGCAAAGCATATTATGACGATGTTACAGTAACTCCTTTTGACAGTATAGGTAAATCCACTACATTGAGTTTTGAGGACAGCGACGTTGTTTCAGATACCATATATTATTATTCAGTCCGAGCCGTTGATGTAACTGGACTATATTCGCCTTCAATCATTATAAAGGTTGACTTAAATTCTCCGGATGCTGTGACACTACTTGCTCCAGAAGACGGTTTCAGAACTCTTGGAGCACTAAGTTGGGAAAAGGTTATGGGAGCATCGGGATACTTCGTAGATATTAAAAAATCGGGAACCACGGTTTGGTCGGATGAAGTGACTGAGACCAGTGTTACTATACCGGTAGAAGTCCTGGAGGAAGATAGCACTTATACCTGGACTGTTCAGTATATTAAGAATAGTAGTTACTATGCAATATCTGAAGAGCGCAGTTTTATTTACACAATTTGGCCTGAGACTTATGACTATATTTCTGATTTAACAGAGACTTACTGGCAAAACGGCTGGGATACCGGAAAGAAAGATCTGTCCAATGATGGTAACCCTATTACCATTGCAGGTGTAGTATATGCAAAAGGTCTGGGTATGCACGCACCCTCTGAGGTTCATTATCCCATATGTGATTATGGTTATGATTACTTTATGTCATATATCGGGCATGATGATGAAGCTAATGGTGGAAACGGTGTTATTTTTATAGTAGCAATTGATAATGATACTGTTTTTACTAGTGATGCTAAAAAATGGGGAGTAGCTGCGGAATTAATAAAAATTGATATTTCAAGCGGCGACACCCTAAAGCTAATAATGGACGATGGTGATGATATGAGTTATGATCATGCCGACTGGGCTGATCCTATTTTCTATTTAAGGTCGGTGGGTATTGATGATCAACATGTCCTTTTGCCTACGGAAACCGAATTAGTTGGAAATTTTCCTAATCCGTTTAATCCAACCACGCAAATAGTCTTCAAGCTGCATGAAGCGACTAAAATCAGTATTAACATTTACAATGTGTTGGGGCAAAAGGTTGCTACTATAGCTGACGGTTATTATTCTGCCGGTAAATATAATATCAGTTGGAATGGGGTAGGTAACACAGGCTCTCATCTATCATCTGGTGTTTACTTCTACGAGCTTAAAACGGACAGCTACAGTAAAGTTAAGAAAATGATTCTTATGCAGTAAGATCATAATTGTTTTTTGATGAATAGTACTATTCCCCTGTTGCACTTCCTTGTTTGGTTTTGTGACAGGGGAATAGATGAAAGAGAATAAATTATATTAAATGAAATTCTTATAATGTGTAATTACATTTCTTGGAAAAGTTGAATAATTAAAAAGGTTTTTAAGTAATTGAAAAGAAAAGTTATTTAAATGGGAATCGTATTTAAATCAATTCTACTTGTTTTAATTGTGAGAATTACTAACTATATTAAAAACAAGACATAAGAAAAGATATTAATTATATGAAAAATAGTATTAATGGAAACGTAAAAAGTCTTGTAGATAATGTGCATTATCCTGAGCCTGTTGTTAAAGTCCCGGAGGCTCTTCGTCAGGTGAAAGTCATCCCTCAGAGTTATGTTCTCCGGGCTGCCGTTCTGAGTGGTAACGAAGAGTCTCTACATTCACTACAAAAAATACAAAGGAGATTCTTCCCGGCAGATGCCAATTCAATAATGACATATTTACTACTTTTTACGAAAATACAAAATAGAAAACAATATAAATTATATAAAAGTGGTGTTTCGTTTTATTAAAGAAAAATTTTGGTAGTACTTTCTAAAATAGAAGGATAGAAAAGATATGGAAAGAGATTTATGTAGAATTGTATTTATTCTTGTTTTAATGTCATTTTTTACTTCAGTGACTTTCGGGGATTCCAAACAGGGCCGTCCTTATGAAGGACCTCAAGATCCTGCAGGTGATATAGCGGCAAGAAGAGAAGGTGTTATGAATGGCAATCGTATTCTTCTAAAATTTAAGAATACTACCGAGCTGGCAAACTGGCCGAATTATAATTATTCCAAATGGCCTAATGATCATACAGGCACAGGTATGTTGGATGGTATCGCACTGCTTATCGGCGCCCGAGTATATCTTGAAAGTGATACTATACCGGTTACTGATATAAGTGAAATCCAAAGTCGAAGTGATTTAGATACATTATATTATTGCCAGACAAGCTACAGGCAGGGTATGGATAAGAATGATGCCGGCACTGTGGAATGGGGATTATACCCTGTTTTCGGATATTTTAATTTAATTAACGATTATCCGGCTATGAGTAATTGTCCTGAATCCTGGCCGCCTCAAGGTTGGCCCTCCCGTGGTTTTGAACTAAAATGGCCCGGAGAGTGGGATGGTCGTTTCGGTAGAGGCGTTATGTATGCGGACTTAGAGACTTACTTTGTCGCTAACGATGCGCAGGATCAGGAATATTGCAAGGATACTATAGGTGTAAGATATTATCCGAGACCCGGAGTGAAAATAGGAGACTTTGACAGGGATTCGCTTATAACAAAACAAAGGGGATGTCCGTGGGGCGGTATTGGTATTCGCGTTAAGGTACGTGGATATCAATGGAATAATCCTCAGTCAAGAGACGCTCTTTTCTGGGAGTATGATATCTCAAATATTTCGGATTATGATTTGCCGGAAGTTGCTTTCGGTTATTGGCTGGATAATGGTATTGGTCATGAAGGATATTCCTGCGATCAAGATGATAGAGGATATTTTGATAAATATGAGAATTTAGCTTATTCCTGGGATATTGATGGCATAGGTATGGGCGGCATTGTACCCGGTATAATGGGTATTGCTTTTCTTGAAAGTCCTGGTTTGCCTGATGACGGAATAGATAATGATGATGACGGATTGATAGATGAAAAGCGTGATAATCAGGCAACGGAAATAATAGGACCTTATGATGGCATCGCTGATATACAGAAATTTATGGAATGGTACGGATTTAGTGAAAATATGTTTAGGGAACATTGGGATGCCGACGAGGATCAGGACTGGCAGGATGGGAATGATGCTAATGGAAACGGTATCTATGATATGGATGAGGATCCAGGCGATGATGTAGGGTTGGATGGTGTTGGTCCTGGGGAATTAAACTATTTTGGACCTGATGAAGGGGAGTGCAATCACAAACCTGACTTCCTAGAAGGATGTGGATGTGAGCCTAATTTCGCAGTAACCGATATTTCGGAATCTGATATGCTTGGATTGACCTCTTTTGAATTATTTAAGCATCCGGTTGAAGGTGAAGAGCCTTTTATGAATTTTGATGAGGCTGCCTGGAAACAATTGACAGAAAGAGGGCTTATCGAGGATTTTCCCGGCGTTGGATTAAATATTGTGGAGGAGTTTGGCACAGGTCCTTTTTCGCTTTGTCAGGGCAGAACCGAACGTATTTCAATGGCTGAAATTCATTCGTATGAAGAGCTGGCAGGCTTAAATTCCGATGCCCATTCAGCTCCGGCATTATTTCAGAAAAAAAGGATAGTTCAATTCATTTATGAAAGCGATTATCGCTTTGCCAGTCCGCCCGAGATGCCAACCCTGACAGCTATTCCATGCGATGGAAAGGTTATTCTTACATGGGATGATAAAGCGGATAGATTTACGAGAGAACCTATGTTAAAAAATATTAACGATTTTGAAGGCTACAAACTATACAAAGCTACGGATAAGTATTTTTCCGATTGTGAAGTGCTTATGGATATGTATGGAAATCCAATTGGAAAGAAACCCATTTTTCAATGTGATTTGAAAGATGGGAAGAAAGGCGCTTGTGAATTTGTCCTGATCAACGGAGAAGCTTTTTATTTAGGCGAGGATACGGGAATACAGCACTACTTTATAGATGAGGACGTGCAGAATGGGCGTACTTATTACTATGGAATCGTAGCTTATGATTATGGTATTAAGGGTATTGAAGTTAGTATCATGCCTGCTGAAAATAATTTAGTAGTTGAATTGGATGAAGCAGAAAATGTGAGATATACTGGAAAAAATGTACAGATTGTGACTCCTCGCCAGCAGGCTGCAGGATATGTGCCGCCATCTATTAAAATTGAAGATGAAACCTCTCTTATTGGAAGTGGCTCTATTATTCCTAATGTGATAGACATTCAATCCATAAAAGCAAATCACAAATATGTGGTAAAATTTCAAGTAGATACGGTTGGGTATTTAAGAGAAAAGAAAAGGTATCGCTGTAAGTATGATCTTGCTTATTATAATAATGGTTTTTCGGTTTATGATATAACAAACGGTGATTCACTTGTTTACAAAATATCTCCCGATAGATATCCCGGGAAT
>JAGHBC010000038.1 GCA_021161185.1 Fidelibacterota bacterium | reverse complement strand
TTCCTGAACTTCTCCGGGAGCGCGCCGTATTTTCTCGCGAAGACTATTGTCATTTTTATTACAAAAACTATCTGGTTCTTTTATGTGTTTCTTCGGCAACTGATTTGATCGCATTTATTTTTAACTACTTATTAATCACAACCCGTCTTGTTTTTTCTTTTAGCCATTCAACAATATTAATATTTCTTATTTCAGTTAATAACCAAACATGTAAAATCGCTACAACCAGCAGGATAAAAAGGGTGCCGGCAATACCGTTGGGCGTCCCGGAGCGGATAAATTCAACAGCTGTTGTAACGCCGGCGAACGTAATGCCGGTATACAGATAGCCAGGCAGGTTGTCCCGCAGAAAATATCGGGCGGCGATCCATACCCAGGCGATAATTAGACCATAGCATAAATAGTAAACGATAAATTCGCTAAGGGTCTGAAACCGATGGGGAATAAAAACAGCGAGAAGTAGGGCGATAACGATCAGGCGAAGTATTTTGCCGGCGATTGTTTCCTTGACCCAGTATATAATAATTCCCACTAAAGCGGTATAGACAACAGCCCTTATGATCAGGGAAAGAATAGAATGAACTAACGGAAAAAAATGGTTAATCGAACCGGGTATCTGAAAGTCGGGAGAAATAGTAGTCGGGGCATACTGTAGTTTAAACCAGTTTATGATATGGAGAACAGCAAACAGTCCGGCGGTTACCAAAACAGCATTAAAAACCGCGTCCCTGGAAAATCGATGGCGACAATCGCGTCTCAGGGTGATAATACATTCGGGGTAAATTGTGGTGACGGTTGCCAGTAATAAGAACAGCAAGCCGCTAATCAAAAGAGTCCGCAGCAGCGTTACCAGAAGCCAGAAGATTGTCCAGACACCGGTAGTCCATGAAGAGTTATAATTGATCAGGGCGTAAGGATAATTTAATAATTCTGCTATCAGCCATAAACCTCCGATTACGGATGCGCAAATCAGCGGAATTTTCCATTGAAACGAAAAAGTTTTTAACCGTTTAGAAAAAATAACAATAGTAAAAACGGCGATCAGCCCCAGACTAAAAATCTGAGCGGCTAAACGGAGCGAATCAAGCAGGGTTTTACGGGTTTCACGGTGTTCCCATTCTTCGGGAATTTTATAGGAAATTGAATAGGATGAAACCTCATCGCCACTGACAAGGATTTTTAATCTTAATCTGCCCATTTCAACATTGGCGGGATAATCATCTTTAGATTCCCAGATGAAAGTGTATTCCTTACGGTTCTCCAACTGACGGGAATAATCTTCAATGAGATTAAAGTCCGATAAGGAGTAGCCCGCCCCAAAAAGGAAATCTTCCGCCCTGAAACGGGCTCCGTTTTTATCCAGTGAAAATGCCGCGGCATTTTCTGGAATCAGATGATCAAACCCGACTACAACATTTTCATTAGGGTGAATATAAATGATATATTCCTCTTTTTCGAGAGGTCGATAAAACCTGACCTTCCAGACAACGGAGTTCTTCATATATTGAGCCAATGTCGTATTCAACCGCTCTACGTTGCTGTGTTTGAGGATATATTTCCCCGCAAGAGCCGAATAGTTGTTTTCCAGGGCGATAGCGCTTCTAAATTTATCCGGGTCGAAGCCTTTCCCTTTCAGAAAATCGATAGCGGTCTGTCTGATCTCAGACCGTGGGATGGGATAGTTGTAAAATTCCCCGATACGTTGAAGCGGTATAAATTGAATAAGAATGAAAATCACCAATAATATAAATCCGGTTTTGATCTGTTTTGCCGACAGTCTTTGATAAGAAGCCGTTAAGGGCGGGCAGGTATCGTGATGTAAATTATCTTCTTTTGGGATATCCTTAGAAGACATTGGTTTAATCAACAGGGACTGATAATCACTAAATCCCCTGTTTTTCAGATACATGATGATATTATAGGCGAGAGGGATAAGCATTATGCCAACGGCAACGGAAGCGCTAACAACGAGATATGGGTCGCCGGTCCGGAAAAGGATTAGAGAAGAGTAGAGCGCATCAATGGTATAATGCCAGATTAATACAGCCATGATGCCGAATTTCAAGAAAATAAAGCCGACTATTACGCCGAAGATGGAAACTTCAACCCCTCGAATCCAGAACGGCTGATTAGGATAGTTTGCATGAGCAAAACCCCAAATAAGCGCCGGTATGAATATCGCCAGGAGTTTGGATTTCAGGGTTTTTTCCAGGAAAGGGATAGAAAAGAAGCGGAAGGAAAATTCTTCCAAAACGGCAGGCAGGAATCCGCCGACTAAAATCAGAATCCAGGGGAATGCAGTGCTCAGGATATCAGAATAGGAAATATCGGCGGGGGCCCAGGCACCGTAATGCTTTGCCCCAAGGTAAAATGCCGTCTGAAAAGCCATAAATGCAATCGCGAGAGAGACGCCGACAATTACACTGAAAAAGAAGTACTTGGTTCTGATCCCGCGGGAAGTAAGCAAGCGCCCAAGTGTAATCTTTCCCGGATAGCGGGATTGATACATATATTCGCCGCCTCCGGTAAGGACGACAACAACCAATCCAAGCAACAAGGACTGCAGGAAGACGCCGACAAAAAATGAGCTGTAAAACGCCCCGAAACTCTGATTGGTATCAAAGTAAAACAGGCGCAGCGGAAGCTGGTTCAGTTCTGAGAGAAAACGTAGTCCAAAAGTAACGATCCCAAAAATAATGGCGGTTTTTAGATTTATCTGTTTTTTAGCTAAATGGATACTAAATACAACAAGTATGGCTACGAGAATCAAAACAAACAAAAAGTCGGCTGCTGTCGCCGTTGTGGAATTTAATGAGCGCAGGCGCTGATAATCTCGTTTCCATTCTTCCGGGATGTGCAGATATTCCCTGTACTTCCCGATCCGGTCACCCTGTACGGTAACTTCAAAGCGGTAAGTGGCGTTATGTATCTCGACATTTTTCTTTTTATAGGTGAAAAGATAATCTACGCGATTGGGTTTCACTTCAGTTTTGTCTTCGATGAATTCCCAATCATCTAAGTTAATTTTGATGGAATTATTCAAAAAAAGACGGCTGATTCGGCGCGCCTCGTCAATAGAAAGAAATGGCGCGGCAACCTCTTCGGGTATTTTGTGCTCAAAGCGCGTGATTTCTCCCTTGGGAGTAACCGCTACGATAATTTCCTCTCTTGACAATGGCTGAAACCAACGGTTAGTCCATTGCCAGATCCGAAAATCCGTGGTAAGTAAATCGCGGGATTCTTCCACGCCAATCTCTTTTTCAATGAAGATTTTAGCGGAATTATCGAAATCGAAGGACACCGCATGGGTTTTGTTGCTCGTCTGAACATCCATCGAATTAAGAAATTGCAGGGCAACTTCCCGGGATGCTTTGCGACTTATTTTGAAGTCGATGGTATGTTCGGGGAATGCTTTATCGTAATGGATAATTTCATAATAGCCGGCGATTATAAACATCAGCAGGCAGATTGCGATCAGTATAAAATCTTTGCGATTGAGCCGGTTGCTATCCATAATGGCAAATTTAAGCAAATTTAAGAAGAATACAGGTCAGTAAAATAGAAGACTCCGCCAGTTGACGGAGTCTTATGACCAAAAGATTTTAATGCAAAAGGAAGATGTTTATTTTCTTCCTCTGGCCATCTTTGCGCGAGAAACATCGCCATCTTTGTCGATGAAATAAAGATATCCCTGTTCTCTCTTAACATTAGCATTATTAACGACTTCAGCTCCACCGCCTTTTTCGCCGCCGCGAGCCATTTTAGACCGGGCGACATTGCCATTTTTGTCGAGGTAGTAAAGATATCCTTTTTCCTTCTTAACACCACATTTTACAACTTTTTCTGCCATAATAATTCCTCCTATTAATTGTTTGCTTATCAGGATTATTTTGATACAATGTTACACGACAATAATTAAAATGTCAAGAAATTTCCGTCGGAGATGTGTAAATCTCCATTTATATGGCTTATTTTGCGGCAAAATAAGCTATTCAACAATCATTTTTTCGACTTCTATCGCCTTTGAACGTCTGCCGGCGCGAATATAGCGATTTATGGCTTCTTCAAAATATTCGTTGGCTTTTTCCCTGTTTCCCAGAGACTTCTGTTCAAGTCCGGCCTCTTTGAGATACAGGGCGGATTCTTCCCAGCGTCCCTGAATTTTCAGATCTTCCGCCAGTTGTAGATAATTGGGCTTTTCATCGGTTGTGATTGGTGGTTTGCCCTGCAGCGCCGCCTGAAGCGTAGGAATCAGTTTTTCATAAATGGCAGACTTCGCATGAACATCGTATGCCCCGATAGAGAGATATTTTTCCCTGATTTCAACGGTTAGCTCTCCGGTCAAACCAATAACGGGAATTTCCGGTTTTGACTGTTTCATCAACTGCAGGGTCTTATACCCATCAATACCTGGCAGGTTATGATCCAATATGACCACATCGACCGGTACTTCCCGAAACAGCGACATTGCTCTTTCGCCGTCTTCGGCCTCTATTATTTCATACTCTTCGGATCCCAGATATTCCACCAAAGCATCACGAAGCAAAGACTTATCGTCAACGAGAAGAATTTTTTTTAATGACATTTTTTACCCTTTCTATAACAATTTAAATTTAATGGTGAAAGTTGTCCCTTTGCCAACGATACTCTTCACACTGATTTCACCATCATGATTCTCGATGGCTTTTTTACAAATCATCAACCCTAAGCCGGTTCCCTGCTGACCGCTCCAGTGAGTATAGTCCGGACGCCAGATTTTGTCTAAGCGGTCTTCGGGAATACCAACGCCGGTATCACTGATCTCGACGACGGCATTTTTATCTTCCTGGTAAACCCGGGCAGTAAGAACACCCTTTCCTGCCATTGCTTTAAAAGCATTCTCCACAAGGTTGACAAAAACCCTGACCAGATCCTCCTGGCTGGCGCTGATGTTTAAGGGCGTCTCGGAATATTCTTCGGCTAATTTCACATCTGGGTTGGCAGCTAACTGAGAATCGGTAAAGAGATGAATTGCTTCTCTTACCAATGCGTTTAAATCCACGGTTCTTTTATGACTTTTGTCAATATCAATGGCTTGTCCGAGATGTTTGAGCTTTTCTCCCAACTCTTTGAAAAACCCCATCAGCGTAATAATTCCATGCCCTTTTTCAATGCTTTCATCTGCCAGGTCGAGAATTTTGGCTCGGTAGGCTTCCAGATTCTTGCTGTTTGGCGCATTTATATCTTTGGGCATAAATTCAAAGCAGTTCGTAATCTCTTTTTTCAAAATCCCTATTTTTTTCTGAAGGATCTGAAGCCGCAGCATAAGCGAGGTGTAATAGCTGCCGGACATATCATGCCCGACGCTCTTTACAATCAGACGACTCTCTTCAATAGCCTGTTTACGTTCTTTGGCAAGACGTTCAGTCTCAATCCGTTCACGCTGCCACAGGAAACCTTTTTCGATACGTTCCAGGAAAAGATCGGGATATTCTACAACGACATGTTTTTGGATAAAATCCTTGGCCCCAAGCCGAAGGGAGTCCACGGCATTTTCAATAGTGATTTCTCCGGTCAGCACAATGACATAATTCCGCTGGATTAACCCGCGCTTTTCCATCTCTGCCAGAAAATCCAGCCCCGACATATTTGGCATCCGAATATCCAGCAATACGACCATAAACTGTTTTCCCTCAAGAAATGTCAATCCCGCCTCAGGGTTGGTATTATATACCGCCGACCAGCTGTTATCTTTCAGAACTTCCAGAATGCTTTTACAAAAGGGCTCACTATCATCAATCAGTAAAATATCTTTATAAAACATAACTTATCTTTCTATTGGTACTTCCAGGGTTAAACGCAAATTCGGATCGCTATCATAAATAAAGATAGAGCCACCGTAATCATTAGCCACCAATTCTCGAACTACATCCAGAGAGAATTGATAGGGGCGATAACCTTTTTCTTCTCCGAAAAACTCGTCTATAGACTTTTTGGGAATGGCGGCGCCGGCCACATTGTCGGAGCCGGCAATATTGGTTACCAGAGTCCGGCCGTTTTTTAACCTGGTTTCAATCCAAATGACCGAGCCGTAGTGGTTAAAACGGGATATTACGAGAGAAATCAATGTAACCAGCACCTCGATAATTTCATTGGGATCGACCACCAGCTGGGGAATGTTGGGCTCGTCCTGTTTATCTCGCTGAACAACTATTTTATAGGAAAGCAGATCATTTGTTAAATATAAAAGCGCCTTATCTATGAGCTCACGCCACGTCTTTTTTATATGGATAAAACCGGCCTTTGTGGAAAACTCCTGTAAAACACGTACCTCGCTGGCGACATTTTTTAGATTAGTTTTAATCTGTTCAAATCGCTCAATTGTGGCGTCCCGGGGTTCGGGTTTGTTGTTTTTTAGTTTTTTCAAATAGTTACTGATGCTAAGTTGCGCTTCCGTCAGGGGATTGACAACATCATTGGGTATCCGCATGGCTAAAGTGCCCAATGCCGTCAGCCGTTGATTTTTCATTGTTGTTACGGCGGAATATTTTATTGTGTCCAGGTATTGAACGTTTTCGATGGCAACGGAAATCATATCCACCATGATCTGCAGATATTGCTCATCGTCTTCTGTAAAATATTTTCCCCGCTCATCACCGGGGAGTTTATTATACAGTTTGATAGCACCGATAGTTTCGTTTCTGATATTAATGGGAACACCCAAAAATGTCAGCCGGTCACCAAATTTGAGATGATCTTTAATAGCGTTCCTGTATTTACCTTTATAATTGGATAGTTGCAGAACGTTACGGGACCGGATCGTACGGTTTTCCTTAACAATAGTGCCCGTCAACCCTTCCCCTACCCGGTGTTTCGCTACATTGATCAATTCTTTGGGAATTCCGTAGCCGCCCTTCAAAACGAGAATATTTGTGTCGGTTTTTTTCCGAAGGTATATTTCACAGGTTTCTGACCCGATAGTTTTAGCGGTATTTTCGGCAACGAATTCCAAAAGATTGCCGATTTCAAAAAATGAAAGAATCTGGGTGCCGACCTTCATCAAGAGTTCCATGTATTCGGCTTTGCGGCGTTCCCGGCGAATATACTCGGAGTTATCGATCGCCATAGCAACATAGCGAGCAATCAGGGTAAAGACCTCCAGGTCGGATTTGGTAAAGTTTTTATCGTCTGCGGCTGTACGGATCAACCCGATAAATCGTTCCTGATAGGATATCAGGGGAACCGCCATAAAAGATTTGGCTTTACGACTGTCCGATTCGGAGTATTTCCCCGCCCAATGCAGGTTTTTATCTAATTTTTGTAGGTCAGAGTCCGTTTTTTTATTCAGGTCACGGATCAGCAAGGGTTTTTGGTTGTGAAATACCCATCCGGTGAGTCCCTCATTACGTTTATATATAATCTCTCCCGATATTTCGGCAGACAAACCGCTGGTTTTCACCATTCGGACAACGTCATCTTCATCGTCGTAAAGAAAAATCGAACAGCCTTTCCATTTAAAAATTTGGGGTATCAGCTCGACACTTTTTTCAATAATACCGTCCAGCGACCGCTCCCGAAAGATAGAAATGACTTTGACAACCTGCTCGATGGTCAGTGCGCCAATATCATTTTTACTTCTCATGCCGATATTATCCCATAGATTTTTAACAATTCTTCATCCAAGGGTTTTTTCTTTTCCCATGTGTCGGGAAGAGGCGTGTAGGTGACATGATCGTTGATCCAACCGACCATTACATCGGATTTACCTTTTATCAAAGCCTGCACGGCATGATACCCTAAACGACTGGCAAGTAAGCGGTCGGTCGCTGTGGGGCTACCACCTCGCTGAGTATGCCCCAACACGCAAACATGGCAATCAATATTGCTTAAGTCTTTGATGCTTTTGGCAATTTCGCTGGCAGTGCCCAGCTTATGACCCTCTGCTACGACAATTAAACTACTGGTTTTACCGGCTTTTGACCAATTCCGGATGTGTTTCCCCAAATCATCGATTGTAGTCTCTTTTTCCGGAACCAGGATCTCTTCGGCACCACCGCAAATTCCCACTTCCAGCGCTATAAATCCGGCCCGCCGCCCCATGACTTCAACCAGGAAAAGCCGATCGTGGGAAGTCGCGGTATCGCGGATTTTATCGATAGAACTGAGCGCAGTATGAACGGCTGTATCATATCCGATAGTCAGATCGGTGCCGTAGATATCGTTATCAATTGTTCCGGGAATACCGATTACGTTGACATTGTGTTCATTATACAGGGCGTGAGCGCCGTGAAAGCTGCCGTCGCCGCCGATGACGATCAGGTCGTTAATGTCCCATTCCTTTAAAGTAGCGGCAGCACGTCTGCGTCCGGCTTGGTGACAAAAGGCTTCGCTTCGCGATGTTTTTAAAAATGTTCCGCCTTTTTGCAGAATATTGCTCACGGATCGACGGGAAAGTGGCATTACCTCACCTTCCATCAGCCCCTTGTAACCGCCGTAAACACCAAAGACCGTAATGTTTTCATTAATAGCCGTTCTGACAACGGAACGAATGGCGGCGTTCATGCCCGGCGCATCGCCGCCACTGGTAAGAACCGCAAGCCGCTGTATTTTTTTCATTAATTCCCTTTACTGATTCAAATAAACAAAATAATATAAGAAAAAACCGGTAAACAAAACAGAGCCCAATCGTAAAAACAGTCAACAAAGAATCAAAATATTTATTTAAATTGTCCTTTAATTTGCCATAATCGGCCGGTCTTGTTCAAAATCGTAAAAGGTCTTGCGAGTCAGATCTGAAAGCAGCAGTTTATAACTGATGTATGCTTCCAGTCGCGAAATACGGGCCTGACTCAAACGGTTGCGATCCAGCGCCATAGACTGACTATTGATATCGCCATTGGCGAAGCGCTGTTTGCTGATTTCAAAACTTTTCTCCGCTACAACTACATTCTTTTCTAAGAGTTGCAGTCGCTTCAGACTGCTTTTTAATTTATTGACCGTATCACGGATATCTCTCTCGACACTGACCTTCTCATTATCCAGGGTATACCGGGCTTTGCAAAGACTGGCGCGAGCCGCATTGACCTGCGCCCGGTTGACGCCCCAATCCCAGATCGGAATTGTAATATCCAGCGCAATTCCCTTATTGCCGGGACGGGTCTTCAATTCCTGCGCCGCATCTCGAAACGTAGTAGACAATAATATATCCCGCTCGCTCTCTCCGACACCGATAAAATCATAATAAGCCGTTATCGATCCTGTGATCTGCCCTTCCAGTTTTTGCCGGCGAACATTAATCTCAGCCAGTTCGGTATTAATCTCCTGTTCGCGAATTTCCAGCCTGTTTTTAAGCCCCAATTCCACCGCAAACTGCTCGTCAACTTCAACGAGATGATAATCGATTTCGGTATGAATAACCAGAGAATCCTGCAACGATATTCCTAGCAGTTGCTTGAAGAAATTTGCCTGAGATTGACGGTTCGCTATTGCAATGTCGTGATTATTTATCGCCTCACCCAAGTCGACTTCCATCTGCAGCACTTCGACTTCAGCAATTACACCTGCTTTATATTTATTCTGAGCCAGTTCATAAGCTTCCCGTTGATAAGTCAGAGTTTGAAGGGCGATTTTTTCCCGCTCAATCATGGAAACCAAATTATAAAACGCCTGCCCAACCTCATAATTCAGGTTCAACTGTTCCCGTAAGAGCTGTTTTTTCGAAAGTTCATAATTCAGTTCCGCCTGACGCAAACCCACCTTTATTTTACTATAAGAGTAGAATGCCTCCAGGGGCTGCACGAATCCAATCCGAGTATTCAACTGAATGGTTTGCCGCTTTTTATTGTAATCATTCAGATTGTAAAAACCCGAGCTAAGATATAACCGCCCATCGGTGGGCAACGGTTGATTGATCATAAGATCGGTCTGATAAGTCGCCTGTTTAATTGGAGAGTAATAGACGCCCAGGCTGTCTTCAAAAGCCCGGATTGTTTCCGTATAATTCGGGACATTGACATGCAGGTTTACATTAGTCCGGAAGCGGTTGGTCGCTGCCTTAAGATGGTATTCGGCACTCAGCAGATTTTCCTTCAGAGTACGCATTTTATAGCTCTGTTCCATGGCAATATCGAGACTTTTTTGTAAATCCAATTCATGGACCGCTTGTGCATTAAGCAGGCGCCCCCAACACAGCAGACATCCCAATACGATAAATAGCGGTTTTTTAATCATAATACATCCTGTTATTTTTAAAACTTATTCATATCGTAAAGCTTCGATTGGGTTAAGCTCCGCGGCTTTCTTCGCCGGATAATATCCAAATAAAATTCCGACCAGGCTACTAACGCCAAACGAAAGAATCACCGACCACAGGCTCACCGCTGTTTCCCAATCCGAATATAATGTCACAATAAATGTCAATCCGTATCCAATCAAAATACCGATCACACCGCCGACCAGGCTGAGTATGATCGCCTCAATTAAAAACTGGTTTCTGATATCGAGCTTCGTGGCACCAAGTGAACGGCGAATACCGATCTCCCGCGTCCGTTCCAGAACCGACGCCAGCATAATGTTCATAATTCCAATACCACCTACCAGCAGGGAAATGCCGGCAATGGCGCCCATGACAATATTAAATATTTTCTGGGTCTCTTCGCTTTGACGAAGCAACTGTTCGGGAACAATCAATTTAAAATTATTCTCTTTATTATGTCTCCTGAACAGAATCCGTTCAATAAATCCAGCACTGGAAACTACATATTTGCTATCATTGATTTCGACAATTATTTCATCAAGCTCGCTCTTTTGCGGACCTCTAGTGAAACGTACGATTGAGGTCCGTACCGGAATAAAGACATGCGTGTTCTGATTCACCTCTGTGTTTCCGGCAACGCTTACCGGTTGATAATATAAAATGCCAATCACCATGAACCAGTGGTTTTCAATCTTGAGGTATTTACCAAGGGGGTTCTCCGTTGGGAAAAGAGTTGCGGCGACTTCCGCTCCGATAACACAAACTCGTTGATAAAAACGATTGTCTCTTTCTGTAAAGAACGCACCCCTTGATAGATGCAAATTCAATAATTGAAAATAGGCCGGTTCCGTCCCGGTGACCGTCACTTCCATAAAGCGGTTTGCACTGGAAACTTCATACTTTTCTTCAACCACCGGCGCTGACCGTACAACCGTCGGTAAGATAGATGTGATCGCATCTCTGTCAGCCAAGCTGAGTTGAAAGGCGGAAGATTTATCGGAATCTTCAGTTTCTGCTTTGTTTTGAATTATGATATTTTTCAGCCCCAGTGATTGAATTTGGCTAAGAGTTTTTCGTCGGGCGCCTTCGCCAATAGCCAGCATGGAAATCACAGCCGCGACGCCAAAAATAATCCCAAGCATAGTCAAAAAAGAGCGGGTTTTATGTTCTTTCAATCCTTGCACGCTGATATTAAACTGATCGCCGGTAATTAAATTTATCAAGCGATAGAATCGGCGGTGTTGGGGAAAATATTTCCGGTTAGATTTCATTTAAAAGTTTTATCTATGAATAATAATTTGGTTCTTCCGCTCCGGTTTTCCGGGTTGAGGCCCCGCTTTTTGACCCGGCAATTCCATACTTTTCTTCAATCGAATGACGTCACCGTCTTTCAGCCCTTTCTGTACAATCACAAAATCAGAGTTGGTTTTCCCCGTTTGAATTGTAATAAATTCACCTTTCGCCGAGTAGACGCCGGTTTGATTATCCTTTGTTACAAGGGCGTCTATGGGAATAAACAGAGTGTCGGCAATTTCATCCACAATAATCTGACAACTGGCGCTCAATCCCGGTTTAAGACGTTCGTCGGGCTCATTAATCGTCACCTCCACATCAAAGATGTTTTTCTTCGTCCGCCTGTCCCGATGAGCCAGCGCCGCAATAACAGCAAGCTTGCCCGTATATGTTGTATCTGCGATCGCATCCAATTTAATTTTTACCGGCAGCCCGATACTTAATCGGGATATATCGACTTCATTTACAGTTGTGACGACTTTCATCCCTGACTGATCGGGTATCTCCAGCAGCGGCTGACCGCGCCAGGGACTGGAACCGACTTTGACTTTTGACATTTCGCCGCTACCATCCCATATTTCTTTATACACCACCAAACCGGAGGCGGGAGATGTAAGTGTAAGCTTCTTTAAATCTTCCCGGGCTTTCTGCAGCTTTATCTTCGCCTGCTCAACTTGCAGTTCCGATTGACGTAGAGAAGCAGCATTAATGCGTTTTGATGCATCAATCTTTTCAATTAACTGTCGATATGTTATTTCCGCTTTTTTGAATGTATATTCGATCTCTTTACGTTTGTTTTCAGCTTCATAAATTGCATTCATCGCCCTTAGCCGGGTCTGTTCAAGGTTGTATTCTTCAATCTTCAGTTGGCTTTCCATATCAGCCATCTGTTTTTTTATATTAGCGAGTTTACTTTCGTGGTTTGCCTCGGCTGTTTCCAGGGCATTCTGAGTCTCCTGTAATCGCTGGGTAAACTCGGCAGTGTCAAATTGGATCAGAAAATCCCCGGGATTGACAAATTCACCTTCCGGAACCATGCGTACGATTCGGGCATTGCCCCAGATATTTGTCGGCGCTTTAATTATATATGAATCGATTGCCTTTATTTCTCCCTTTGAGTTAATATCAATCACAAACGTTCCTTTTTTCACTGTGTATTCCGGATTTTCATCATCCGGAACGATAAAAACAGATGCCAGTATGATTATAAGAATAATGGGCAGAATAATGTATAATCTGAATTTCAAAACGATTGGCTTGATAGATTTAACAAACGGTTTTAAAGACATGTTGTATTCTCTTGTTATTTATTGCTTTATTCATAGCCGCTTAATTTTTTATTGGCAATGAATCGTTGTTCTTGCGGCAGATCGCCCCGGATATAGGCGTTTCCGTGAGATAACATTTGCAGATCTACCGGATATGCGGTCATCTTTTCAGATTTCAGGTAATAATTACCCTTTTCCTCGAATAAACACCAGGATGGTATTCGGTAGCTGTTGTCTATCTGTTGAATGAATAAGGTCACAATAGCGGACAGACCGGGTTTAAGCCGGAAGTTTTCCCTGGAATCTATGTTAACGTTCATGATATAACATTTTGTATTTGAGATACTATAATCATAATCAACAATTATTGAGATATAACTAACGTGTCCTTTAAAAACAGTATCCGGATATGCTTCCACGACAATTTCAGCCGCAATACCCTCCGAAACAAAGGCACGATCCACCTCATTCAGATCAACGATAACCATCATATTGTTAGGATCGGGAATTTTAAGAATTGGCGACAGAGGTCTGACAGTATCGCCCAGTTTTATCTTTTCTCCGCTTCGTCCACCACGCCCTTGTTTATAATAGATAATCAACCCATTTTTGGGAGAAGTGATGTACATATCCTGAATAATTCTCCGGTTTAATTCAATTTTCGAGCGAGTCTGATCGATCTTGAGCTTTATTTCATTTTCAGCGTTTCGATTCAAAATATACTGCGCCTGAAGAGTCTCTTTAGCACGTTTGATATTTTGACGGATTTTTTCCAGTTCGAGAAAAGCATCCTTTTGCTCGACGTCGGAATTATATTTTGCCTGTTCCAGGCGATTTAGATTAATTTCTTCCTGAATCTCAAGGTTTTGTATACTGTTTTTTATCTCCTGAATAGTTAACCGATTGGATAATTCCTTACCCAGAAGTTCTTGCTCATGGCTCTCCAATTGCTTGATCGACTCATTCAGCTGCAGTTCAACCTGCTTTGTGTCAAAAATAACGACCGTATCACCTTCCGAAACCATCGATCCTTCTTCGGCAAGATAGACAATCTGATAGGACAGATCCCATTTCCCGGGCGCTGAAATAACGGTAGAGTTGACCGATTCTAACTCGCCTGCCTCCCGGACGGCGACAAGACTATCCCTGCAAAGAGGATAGCTGTCTGTATGATTGTTCCCCGGTCGGCTACAACCAATGAATAATAAATCGATCACTAAAGCAATGCTAAAAATACGGTTCAATTATATCCTGCTTTTCCTGAACATTGGGCTTCGAGACAAAGGATTATATTCATTTGCAAAATAGTTCTATTTACAAGTTTCAATTATCTGATATGCTCAGCAGTAGCTATTTACTTATAAAAGATAAATAAAAAAAAAGTAAAATCATATCTTTTCTCCATCTCATTTGAAACATCACTTATCATTCTTAACGGGAATAAGCTTTCTATCTCAGAAGCGACGAGATAACTCGCTGATTGGTACCTGATTCTCTAAATGCTCCCGTAAAATCTCAACCTTTTTAACTGCGCTGTGTTGTCTTCTTTGTTGATTCATCTTGGTTTCCTTCTTTTTCTCTTATTTCTAACTTAACATTTTTCCATTTCCAAGTGAATCAAAACAGATATACATTTTATGGTAATGAAACTTTGTGTCCCGGTAAAAATGCTTATCAATCTATTATTAAAATTATTAATTCATTGTATTGATCCCGCAAGGATAGAATGTGAATAGCATCCAGCAGTTGCCGGATGAATAAAGAATATCCCTAAAGACAAAACACCGGAATCGATAGGGCTTTAATCCTCGTTCCCAAATTCAATTTAGGAACAAGAGAGGCTATCTGTTATACCTGTCAGGTTTAATAGATTCTTCTGTTTCATATATAATTATTCAAATAAACCTGACAGGTATATGTACTTCAGTTGCGCCGGGAGCTCACTCCTGACGTTTTTATCACAATTCTCCATCGTAATCGTATAAAAACCATTGGCGTTAAATCTAAGCCCCACCTATCTTCTCACTGTTACGCCGGAGTGTTTATTGTGTTATTGATCTTTGTGAGAGCGATTTAACATGCAAGGGGCAAAGAAGCTTCATAATGGTAAATAAATATTCACAATTACCATATGCAATAATAATGAAATACAAATTAGCGTAAGTTGTTGATAATGTGGGTCTTTTATGAATTCGATAGGTCATTTTGACTGTAACCGACTCATATATAGGAGATTGCCGAAATTTCTCCAAAACTTTTTTAATCATTATCTTAATTCAATTGCTAATGATCACTTGCACCCGACGGCGAAAGCTGTGGACTTTTTGAGGATTTGAGACTTTGGGAAGCATTTTTGAAATGAATACGTTAAACTTTTCTTCTACACTTAATTGATGTTTCAACAAAAATTATTCAATAAAAGCA
>JAGHBC010000099.1 GCA_021161185.1 Fidelibacterota bacterium | reverse complement strand
GTTGCGGACTTGATAGAGTTTTGAACAGTTTTCTGTAATTCGTTCACCGGCTTATCATTTAGAACACTTTGCGCCGCCGGTTTAAACTGACCGGCGATATTTCTATCAGCGCTTATTTTGCCCCGGTTTAATTCTACAGTCTCATGCCGACCGCTCTTTACATCTTTTCCTGAGAATTGCTTTACTTCAAGCCCGTTGGCAGGTGCCGATTTGATGTTTTTATTCTTGTTTATAACAGTTGCGGACTTGATAGAGTTTTGAACACTGTTCTCTAATTCGTTCGCCGGCTTATCATTTAGAACACTTTGCGCCGCCGGTTTAAACTGACCGGCGATATTTCTATTGGCGCTTATTTTGCCCCGGTTTAATTCCACCGCCTCATGCCGACCGCTCTTTACATCTTTTCCTGAGAATTGCTTTACTTCAAGCCCGTTGGCAGGTGCCGATTTGATGTTTTTATTCTTGTTTACAACAGTTGCGGACTTGATAGAGTTTTGAACAGTTTTCTGTAATTCGTTCGCCGGCTTATCATTTAGAACACTTTGCGCTGCCGGTTTAGACTGACCGGCGATATTTCTATTGGCGCTTATTTTACCTTTACTTAATTTTTTAATCTTGTTCAGTCCGCTCTTAATATTGCTAAGGTGGTTTGTTGCTTCTTCGTTTCCATGTATATCTGTTTTTTGAACATCGTTTGATTTTAAGGCTTCTTTTGCCAATAAATCATCGTCAATGATTTTCTGAGATTCAGACAGATTTGTACTCAAATTTTCATCGGGCTTACATAGATCAGGAGTCGATTTATGATCATTTGCTTTTATTAAAAAGTCGCCAAAAGGCTTCTCCGTATTTGGCGCAGTCCCATAGGAGATTGTCGACACAATAGCGTCAATGACCGGATCAAATACAATTTTGGCTTCAGCTTTCATTATCCTTTGGACGCTCCTGCTAACTGTTGCGTGATAGCTGCGGCTCTTTCACTTGAAAGTGCATTTAAAATATCTTTACGCTTACGGGCGTTCATATTTTTGTAAATAGCAATTATGGTTTTGTCACTCACCTTTTGTAATATCGGTCGCATTTCCTCTGGCTTCATAGATTCGTAAGTCTTTGCCAACTCCTGAATACTAACCGTTGTTTTTGTAGCCGCCGTTAATTTGTTATTTAGCTGATTAATACTCTTTTTATACTCTTCAATTAAATTATTTTTAAACTCTGACTGTGCCTTCAGGCTGTCATTGGTTAAATTTAGAAAAGACAAATCACTCTGAAGTTTTTCAATGCAGCTATTTAAACTATCTATTTCGGATTGTTTAAGCATTAGTAATTTTTTTGACATTAATTTATCGTTTGACGTGATTTCAATCTGAGTTTCCTCATCTATTGGTTCTAAATGTTTTAGCAATAAAAATATACCTAGTACTAAGACAAAAAATCCACCAAGCCCAATACCTCCCCATTTAAAGACATTTTTTAACATTGCTCATTCCCATGATTCTTGTTTTTCAAAATTACTTGCAATGCAATCTCGCTTTCCTCTTTCGACTCTTTCTTACAATAATTACTCTTATAGTCTATAAACTGCCGTTCACGCAATTTTTCAACAATCTTTTTTTCTTTAGATACATTTATCAGCACTTCTCTCTCTGCTTCCATCTTTTTATTTGATTTTTCCACAATCTGGATTTGGTCAGTGATTTTATCATTTAATTGTGAAATGTAATCTATAGATACTTTAAGGTTGTTTAATGAAATAGATTCATTATCGCCACTATTAGTCACGTTGGTTTTTAAGTGAGTATCTTTTATCTGCCCTAAATCTTCCAAACGCTCCATGTCCTTATTAAAAGATATTTGAGACTTTTTCAATGCAACTGCCTGTCTGTCTTCAGCTATTTGCCTAACGTCTAAAACTTTCTGAAGAGGAAAACGAAATGATTTTGCCATATTACATTCACTCCACGTTACCTGCTAATTTTATTAGATAAGATAAAGTTTCCTCCAAACTAGAAGATGTATCAATATCCTGTTGAAGAAATTGGTTGATAGCATCAATATTTTTAATCGCAAGATCAACTTTCGGATTACTACCCGGAGCATAAGCGCCTATATTGATTAAATCCTCAGCATTACTGTAATTAGCCAACATTTCCAATACCTCTCGGGAATACTTGATGTGGTCTTTCGAAGCTACTTCGTTTTTTAATCGACTGATACTCTCAAGAACGTCGATAGCCGGGTAATGTCCCTTTGTTGACATTTTTCGCGAAAGGACAATATGACCGTCAAGTATAGCTCTTGATGCATCGCTGATAGGTTCATCCATATCATCACTTTCCACTAAAACCGTATATAAACCGGTAATGCTTCCAACCTGATTTGTTCCCGCCCGCTCAAGTAATCTCGGCAACAGAGCAAAAACCGAAGGTGTGTAACCCTTGGTTGTGGGCGGTTCCCCGGATGCTAAACCAATCTCTCGCTGTGCCATTGCTACCCTGGTCAGGGAATCCATTAATAACATTACATCCTTGTCCTGATCCCTGAAATATTCCGCAATAGCTGTAGCAATTAAAGCTCCCTTTATCCGAACCATAGCCGCCTGATCTGACGTTGCAACTATGACAACCGAATGTTTTAAGCCCTCTTCTCCCAAATCTCGCTCAATGAATTCCCGAACTTCGCGACCTCGTTCCCCAATAAGCGCTATAACATTGACGTCTGCATCTGTATATCGCGCCATCATGCCAAGTAAAACACTTTTCCCAACTCCGCTTCCGGCAAATATTCCTACTCGCTGACCTTTACCAATAGTCACTAATCCATCAATAGCTCTTATACCTGTCGTAAGAGCTTCCTTGATTCGCTGACGTTTAAGTGGATGTGGCGGAGCATTGTGGACCCGGCGTCGATTTTCAGCACGAATCGGTCCCTTGCCGTCAATTGGATTCCCCAATCCATCCAGAACCCTGCCAAGAAGTTCAGGACCAACCGGAACAGTCAGTGGTAAAGGACATCGGCTAATCCGGTTACCGGGTGAAATTCCAACTGTCTCATCCAACGGCATTAGAAGAACTTTATCCCCACGAAACCCGACAATTTCAGATCTAATAACCTCTCCGCTTTTGACATGGATCTCACATAGTTCTCCAAGTGTGCCATCCGGCAATACCGCCTCTATAACAAGTCCCACAACCTGAGATACTCTGCCATCAACCCTGACAGGACTCAGGGATTCTACTATATTCGTGTAAGATTCGATTCTTTGAGTTAGTAAATTCACTTCGATTCAATCTCTAATATCTGTTTTTCAAGATTATCTAATTGCCTTGTAAAAATTCCTTCAATAATAAAATTTTCAGTCTCAAGTATGCATTCCCCCGGCTTCAGTTGATTATTCGCGGAAAAATTAACATTGGCTTTCGATACGGTTCTTAATTCTTTCAGGGACTCACTACTGGAAATACGATCTATCTGCTTTGGATTCATGTAAATAGTTATTTTATTCTGATCTACAGTTTCCCTTAAAAAATTTTTAATTTGCCTCTCAAGGATATCATTGCACTTATCGACATCATTCAGTTCCCTGCCGATAATTTTTTCAGCCACTTTCATGGCAAGTTTCAACAGCGGTTGGTCCATCCTTTCCAAAGCCTGATCGTATTGTACTTTCAACGATTGAATAATTGAGCCAAATTCATCAGAGATACTTGTTAGCTCTTTTTTTGCTTCCATTTGGGCAGTTGCCAGGCCCTCTTCAAAACCAGACTGAAATGCGTCCTCCCTGGCACTCTGCAAAGCGGACTCAAGCTCCTGAATATGTTTTTCCAGTACATTAATTTTTTGATTATTATCATTTGGGCAATGATCCTTATCCCCAGACACATTTTCTTTTGTATAATTTGCTTTATCACTCGAAATATTCATATTTGTTGATAATAAGGGGTTATACAAACCCACCACTTTATTTTTAAGGTACAACGTATTCTTCGTCGTCATTCAATAATTTCCTCATCCTTAACATCATGAGTAAGCTCAATTTTTCCGGACTCCTCAAGTTCGTGTATTATATCAAGAATCTGCTTTTGTGCGGATTCCACATCCCGTACTCTGACCGGTCCAAGATACTGCAACTCGTCTTCCAGCATTTCCGCAGCTCGTTCCGTCATATTTTTAAATATTTTGTCCTTCAGCTCTTTACTGGTCGCTTTGAGAGACAATGCCAAAGTCTTTGAATCAACCTCTTTAACAATAAGTTGAATTGCTTCGTTGTCAAGCTTAACAATATCTTCGAATAGAAACATCAGGCTGTCAACTTCATCGGATAATTCGGCATCTATTTCTCTTAATTTTTCTAAAATATGTTTTTCCGCCGCACGATTGACAGAGTTTAAAATTTCTGCTAACGCTGCAGTACCGCCTGCTTTACTTAGACTTCCCCCAAATACTGTACCCATCTGATCGCGTAATGCCCTTTCAATATCATAAATAAGTTCAGGCGATGTTTTTTCCATCGTTGCAAGTCTATAAGCTACTTCGCTTTGAGATTCTTCCGGAAGTTCTGATAAAATTGAAGCCGCCTGCGGTGGTTTCAGATTCGCCAGGATCAGGGCAACCGTCTGAGGGTGTTCGTTCTGTAAAAAATTGATGAGTTGCTTATCATCTACAGTCTGAAGCAGATAAAATGCGCTAACTTCAGTTGAGGCTTCTACATGTTTAAGAACATCTTCTGCCTTTTTATACCCCCATGCACTCTCGAGAACTTGTCTTGCGTATTCAAGCCCGCCACTTACAATATATTGATTTGCCTGTATCATCTCGTAAAACTCACCCATGGCTTCTTGCATAATCGCAGCAGGAATATTCTCCAATTTTGCAATTTCTATAGTCACTTCCTCAATTTCCTGCTCGGAAAAATTTTTCATCACGGCAGCAGCATTTTGAGTCCCCATGGCAATTAAAACCAATGCAGCTTTTTGAGTCGATGAAATCTCTTGTGCTTTTTCTTCTGTCATATCTAATTATTTATTTGTCAGCCATGCCCGGATTAGCTTAGCCGCATCATCAGGGTTTGATTTTGTATAGTCAATTACTTCAGTGGTCATTTTATTTTTTGCCTTCAATTTCGCTCTGGCTTCAGGACTGAGTTTCTTGATATACAAATCTTCCGGAATATCTTCATCTTCTTCAGAATCGGATAATTGGTGATCAACAGCAACACCGCTCAGCCGGCTTTTTTTCTTATCCGGCAAATCAAGGACAACATTGGAGGTCTTTAATAAATTTCTTAACAGAATAAATACTACCAGCAATCCAATTCCAATAATGCTCTTATTTATAATACCTGCCCACATAGCTTCTTTTTCTGCTTTGACAAAATATTGCCTGTCTGCTTCTATGCCGCTATTATCAAATCTCAAATTTTGTACTGTAACAATATCTCCCCGCTCCTCGTTGAAACCGACACTGCTCTTTACAAGCGCCGTAATCTGTTCCAGATCCCTATTGCTCCAGGGAACATATTGATTGACTGTTTTTCCATTCTTATCCTTAATCGTCTTATTTGTCCCGTTAACTACAACGGCTACAGAAATTTTATCAATTGTTCCCGTATTGCTTACAAAATGTTCTACAGTCTTATTTAATTCATAATTTGTAATCGTATTTTCTTTCTTGTGACTCTCTTGAACATTTAAGGAGGTATCCATATTGGCGGTTGATTCAGTATGAGATTCTTCACTAATAACAGCAACATTATCTGGATCGATTGTTTCCATGGTTCTGTTAATCTGTTCAAAATTTAGATCCACGGATACTTCCACAACAGCATTGCTTTTCCCTACAATACTTTCAACGATTCCGATAACTTTTTGCTGAAGCTTAGCCTCGATTCTATTACGGAGGTCCCATCGATTGCCCACAGAACCAAGAACAGCATCTTCACTCTGGCTTTCCGATAAAACTTTCCCATCGGAATCCACAACCACTACATCCTTCGGCTCGATTCCATCAACACTGTTGGCAATCAGAGCCGCAATTCCTCTCACTTGATCTGCACCGAGGTATTTGCCCGGTTGAACATATAGTACAGCAGCAGCTGAACCTTTCTTTTTTTTCCCAAACAGTTTCTCTTCAGGAAAAACGAGATGGATACGGCTATTTTTTACCTCAGGAAATTGATTGATGGTTCTGACCAATTCGCCCTCAAGCGCCCTGCGCATATTTAACCGTTGCATAAATGTAGTCATTCCGATTTTTGCATCATCAAATATTTCATAACCGGGCACTGCTTTGCCCACATAACCGGATTCAGTAAATTGCAGTCTTAATTCCGCCACTTTTTCACTGGGCACGTAAATTGTTCTTCCATTATGATCGAGCTTATATTTTATCTTACTTCCTCTCAGATCGCTGACAATTTTTCCTGCCGACGAAGGATCCAAGTCCGAATATAGAATCTCGTATTCCGGACGATTTGCCCAAACTACAAGAGCAATAATAGATGATAAAATACCTATTAAAACTACAATAATGACAATCTTTTGCCCCAGAGTATACCGCTTAAGTAAGTTTCTAATTTGTTTAAAGAATTGGTTCATTTATCCATTTCTTTCTAAGTTGTAAAAATCATACAGGCATCCGTTTTATTTCATTAAAGGACTCAATTAATTTATTTCTAATTTCCAGCATCAATTGAAAATTTAAACTTGCCTCTTCTAAACTTGTCATTGCCTCGGCAAGATTTTCCGATTTCCCCTGAATTACATCCGAAACTTTTTCAGAGGCATCTTTTTGACTATCATTTACCGTTGTTAGAAAATCCTTGATCGTATCACCAAAACTTATCGCTGATGTGTTATTTTGATCATTACCGACCTTTTTTAATTGATTATTCTCTAATCCTACCAGCTGATTTATTTGAGATAATTCCGCTATCTTTGACATATTCTGCTCCTATCCGGTAATATCCAGTAAATATCCTTTGTGAATCTGATGTGTCTTACTTGGTCCGTAAAACATCGGCGACTCCGGTTTTTCGAACCCAAAAAGATTCTTCAAAGTTGCCATCTCTATAGGTGACAATATTTTACTGACAGGTATTGAATCCGCTATTTTTAAATTGGTCTTTTCCTCAACTTTGATCGGTTGTAGGCTGCTGTTGTACCTATCCTTTATCGAAGAATCAAATTGTTTATATGATTGTTCGGGGATAGAATGATTCTGAATGGGGACAAATATTTCCATCTCCTACCGTTTTATATTTTTAATGTTTGTTTGGCTATCTGTTTAGCTGCTGTCATTACGCTGACATTTGCCTCATAATTCCGGCTTACTGAAATCATCTCAACCATCTCTTCCAAAATACTGATATTGGGCATATTCACATATCCATTTTCATCAGCCTGAGGATTTGACGGATCATAGATTCTTTTTACACCCTGCACTTCTACTATTTTATAAAGCGGCTGTTCGTTATTAGACGACATGGAAAATCCGGGGCGCTTTTCACCCGAGAAGTGCCCCGGATCCGACTTCCTGAGGCTTAGAGCCATTTGAGTTCCAAAGCCTCTTGAAGATCGATCAGATGGATTTAATTGTTTAACTAATTTCCGCTTATAGACATTCCCTTCATTATCCGCTATTTTCTCGGCGTTTGCTATGTTTTCTGAAATAGTCTCCAGCTTCTTCATCTGGGTTAACAGCCCCGAGAAACTGGTCCTAAGCGTTGAAAAGATTCCCTCTGTATTCATTTTACACTACACTTCCTAGCGAATTTTACCTGTTATACTCGTTTGGATTCTTCTGTACGTCCTCCCAAGAACATGGGAAACAAAATCATATCTGATCTGATTCTCGGCTAATTCAGCCATTTCTCTCGTAATATCAACTTTTCCCTCTTTTTTTTCGGAATCGACTCCTTTCCCTTCAAAATTTGAAAAGGATATATGTTTTTCATTTGTAACCTTTAATTTCGCTTGTGACGAGACGGATTTCAATACATTGGAAAAATCGGTATTGGTCCTTTGGTAATCAGGGTTGCTGGCGTTAGCCACATTTTGAGCGATGGCTTTGTTCTGCTTTTGATAAGTCCCAAGAGCCTTCTTCATTAAATTTACTTTTTCTGTGTTAAATATATCGATCTTCATTTTTCTGTGTATCTTTTTCTCAATTACTATGCCATATACTCATATTCGTTCACTTAGAGTGATAATCACCAGCCTAATAATATCCTTATTTTCTTTATTAATAATATGCTACCGTTATAGATATATAAATTTCATAGCCAATAATAATAAGTTGTTTCTTTTCACCGGCGTCACATTGAAGCGGGAAATTATTTCCAATCTGGGGTCAATTTGTCCACCAATAATGCTATCGGATTTCAGATTTAGCCTGGATTATTCATATATTTATGCCACTTTCAAAGGAATCCCTTCGGGAGAAGGTACTAAGTCACTAAAAATATTAAATATAGATTCAGATTTTATCGTGACTGTAAATTGAGTTTTTTAATAAATCTGCGAATATCTGCTTTAACCTATATTATATCTATACTCTGTATCTTGATACCTCGTGTTTGTCAGCTAATCAGGTTAGATAACAGACTCATCAAAGTGTATTTCTAACGACTTTCGGTAGGTTTTCATTTTCCTGAGTTTTACACCAGCCTGATTAAACATAATTCTGGAAGCTTTATCAGCATCAGTATCTTTATATTTATCCGACAGGTATACAACCTCATTAATGCCGGCTTGGATAATCGCTTTGGCACACTCATTACAGGGGAACAAAGCCACATAGATAATACAACCATTCAAGTCACGGGAAATGCTGTTTAGAATGGCGTTCAGTTCGGCGTGACAGATATATGGATATTTGGTCTCTAAAAAGGAACCTTCTCTGTTCCAGGGTAGATCTTCATCGGAACATCCGGTAGGAAAACCGTTATATCCGACGCCCACAATCTTTTTCTGTTGATTAACTATACATGCCCCAACCTGAGTGTTTGGGTCTTTACTGCGCTGAGCCGATAGCAACGCTACTCCCATAAAATAATCATCCCAACTGATGTAGTCCTGTCTTTTCACAACTTTTTCCACTTTTCACTCCTGTAAAATTCGAGGAAATTTACATACTCAAATTCGGAAATACCACTATTGTATTAACAGGGATGTTCAGACCAGGTCAACCATTGCCAATATCCTGATTCCTTCTATTTTTTTAGGGTGTTGATATACCAAAAATAAAAAACAGATTATCCAATATCCAACACGGAATGCCCAATATTCAAGTATTTTTATCGCTATCGGCCCCTTTTCATTTTTCATCCATCCTGTTTTCTATTTCCTTTATATTTGGAAATTCCGTGCCAGCCCCTTGTAAACTTCTTTTTATTATTACACCGGGGTTATCCACTCAATTCTCAGAATTGCCAATATTCTTTATCTATTTAAGGTATATTGGCAAATATTTGTTGCAATAACTAAATAATTTACGCTATATTATCTCTTGAATGAATATAATTTAAGTTAAAGAGGTTTACATGTTTGCTGCGATAGAGGAAGTGACCAAATATATCCGTCAAAACGATATTCGCTTCATTGATCTGAAATTTATCAATCTGATTGGCGGACTTCATCATATTACAATCCCCTGTCACCGGTTTAATTCAAAATTAATGGAAGAAGGCGTAGGATTTGATTCATCCTCGACGTCGGGTTTTAAAACCCTTGAAGCCGGTGATATGGTTTTGATACCTGACATTCAAACCGGTTTTATAGACCCCTTTCATAAATACCCGACGCTGAGTTTTTTATGCAATATAGCCGAAGCGGATACCAAGAAACGCTTCAATCGAGATCCCCGATATATTACTACTCTTGCCGAAGAATACTTAATATCAACGGGTATTGCGACGGAAAGTAAATGGGGACCGGAATTTGAATATTATATCTTCGACAATATCGATTACCGTAACGATTCCTATTTTTCATATCTCAAAATTAACTCCAAAGAGGCTCAGTGGAACAATTATGCCAACGAAGGCAAACAGGATGGTTACCAGCTGTTTAATCATCGTGGATACCATGCAGCACCACCTTATGACGAGTTGTATAATATCCGGTCCGAAACGGTTAAAGTCATGGAAGATTGTGGAATCCCCGTAAAATACCATCATCATGAAGTCGGCAGCTCCGGTCAGGTTGAAATCGAGGTATTGCTCGGAAATTTAACCCGTATGGCAGATGTTACGATTCTCACCAAATATATCGCCAAAATGGTTGCCCTTAAATATGGCAAAACTGCGACTTTCATGCCTAAGCCGCTCTATGACGAACCGGGCAGTGGAATGCACTTTCACCAGCATCTTTTTAAAGGTGGAAAACCGCTCTTTTATGACCCAAAGGGCTACGGAGGATTGAGTCAGCTGGCGCAATCTTATGTTGCCGGCATTTTAAAACATGCACCGGCAATTACCGCCCTGACTAATCCTTCGACCAATTCCTACAAACGCCTGATTCCCGGCTTCGAGGCACCTGTGGCGCTCTTTTTCAGCTTAGGAAACCGTAGTTCCGCTATTCGCATTCCCAAGTACGCAACTAGTCCGGAATCAAAACGAATTGAATACCGCCCGCCCGACGCCACCTGCAATCCGTATCTTGCCATGTCGGCGATGCTGCTTGCCGGAATCGATGGAATCCGGAATAAATTAAATATTGCCGATGAAGGATTCGGTCCTTTTGATATAAATCTGTTCGATCCGCAAAATGAAAATATACGGAACTCAATCAAATCGTTGCCAACATCGCTTGAATCGGCACTTAACCATCTGAAACACGACTATAAATTTCTCCTTAAAGGAAATGTCTTTCAGGATGATATTTTCGAGAGCTGGATCAGCTATAAAACCACCAACGAACTCATGGAAAACCGGAACCGCCCCACACCGTATGAATATTTGCTTTATTATGGAGTTTAAGGCTATATTTGAACAATATTGAACAGTGGTCATGAGACTTACTATTGTTTCCTGCCTTATAGTGAAAGTAAACTACGAATTTTATTTAAAGCGGTTTTTCGTGAAGTCAAATGACCTTCGCGTGGTCGGTTTTCTTCGTAATCAACTCATTCCCAAGCCCCAGCTTGGGAATGTTAATGAAATTTTAACAAAAACAAGGGGTTATCATGAAACAATTAATTGGTGGACTAATGGTATTGTTAACGCTTAGCTTTTTTAGCAATGCTGTTCTTTCCCAGACCCGCGACAGGTCTGAGATTGCAGATCAGTTTAAGTGGGATCTAACTGACCTTTACGCTTCCGAAGAGGCTTATCAACAGGCTAAAGCTGAAACTGTAAAGAAATTCGACGGCATTTTAAATTTTAAAGGCAAACTGACGAAATCCCCGGCAATGCTCCTTGAAGGGCTTGACTACTACTCCGGAATTTACAAGGAAATGTTACGACTATCCAGTTATGCCGGTAAAAAATCCGACCTCGATACACGGGACTCCAAATACCTCGCCATGCGTCAGGAGATGGAACAGCTTTTTACACAATTCAGATCAACATCATCCTTTATCGATCCGGAAATCCTGACAATGAATAAGAAGAAGATCGACAAATTCCTTGCCAAAGAGCCAAAATTAAAAGTGTACAGGCACTATCTGTACAATTTACTGCGTAGCAAAGAGCACATGTTAAGCGAAAAAGAGGAAAAAATCGTTGCTGAAGCAGGGTTGGTTACCGGTACAGCCGGCTCAATCTACAGTATTTTTAAAAACGCCGATATGCCCTACCCAACAGTTGAATTAAGCAATGGTGAGAAAGTACTCGTCGATCAAGCAGGATATAGTCGATACCGCGCGTCTGCAAACCGGGAAAACCGTAAAATAGTTTTTGAGGCATTTTTCGGGAAATACAATGATTTTCGGCGCACTTTCGGAACCGAAATAAACGGCAATGTAAAATCTCATATTTTTTATACAAATGTTCGGAAATACAACAGTACGCTCGAAAGAGCCCTGGATGCAAATAATATTCCCACCCAGGTCTATCACGCGCTGATTGAAAACGTCAATAAAAACCTGGATTCCTTCCACCACTATCTTGATATTAAACGCCGTATGCTTGGAGTAGATCAACTCTATTATTATGATCTGTATGCTCCGACTGTAAAAGGTATTGATACTGATTTTGAATATGATAAAGCTAAAACCATGATCCTTGCCGCCATGCAGCCACTCGGAAAGGATTACGTAAATATTCTTAAAGAAGCCTTTAATAATCGCTGGATCGACGTCTACCCAACTCCCGGCAAACGTTCCGGCGCTTACTCATCCGGCAGCGCCTACGATGTTCATCCTTATATTCTGCTGAATTATAACAATCTCTACAATGATGTCTCAACCTTAGCCCATGAGCTTGGTCATACCATGCAGAGTTATCTGTCGAATAAAGCCCAGCCTTTTCAGACAGCGGATTATCCAATTTTTGTGGCGGAAGTAGCGTCAACTCTGAACGAAATTCTTTTATTTTATGATACATATAACAAAACCACCGACGATGATATAAAATTAGCGTTATTAATGGAATATCTCGATGGAGTTAAAGGCACTCTTTTTCGGCAGACCCAATTCGCCGAATTTGAGCTGCGTATGCACGAAATGGCGGAAAAAGGTGAACAGATTACCGGCGATTCCATGTCGGAGCTCTACAGGAGCATCGTACAAACATACTACGGACATAATAAAGGTATTTGTATCGTACCCGATTATATCGACATTGAGTGGGCTTATATTCCCCATTTTTACTATAATTACTATGTCTATCAATACTCAACATCCTTCACTGCCTCAACCGCCCTTGCCGAACGTATTTTGAACAAGGAGCCCGGCGCTCTGGATAAATATATGGCATTCCTGTCCGCCGGCGGCTCCGACTATCCGATCAATCTTCTGAAAGACGCCGGGGTAGATATGACTACCTCCGTTCCCTTTGATAAAACCATGAAGATGATGAACTGGGCAATGGATGAAATCGAGAAGATTCTGGCGAAAAAGGGTATTTAACGGATGTTCCATATAGATTCAGCGCTAAAAACAGTCTAAATACATAATAAACAATAAACTTTTTGATAAGGCTCTCATCTCTGTCATTTTTTTTCTATAATTTGATGATAACAAAATAGAAAAACTTGATTCAGCTCTATAGCAAATCATTTTTATTATATTCTGGAATAGTTTGCTTTCAAAATCAAGTTTGATGGTTTCGTAAAAAGGCCCGAAGCTGTCATTCTGAGGCAGCGGAGCAACAAAGAATCTCGTCGATAATTGGCTGAGATTCTTCATTCGTACCTCATTCAGAATGACATGATTTTTACTTTTT
>JAGHBC010000030.1 GCA_021161185.1 Fidelibacterota bacterium | reverse complement strand
GTGTCTTGAGTGGCTACGAATGATTCAGGATAAATAAATTATAGGAGCTTCCGGATGCAATTTATTGATTTTACGATTGTCGGTATTTACATCCTTGCGCTGGTATTTGTAGGATTGCATTTCCAGCGGAAGGCATCTCAGGGCATCGATTCCTATTTTCTCGGTAATCGTTCGCTGCCCTGGTGGGCGCTGGGTGCATCCGGCATGTCTTCAAATCTGGACATTAGCGGGACGATGATTATTGTCGCCCTTGTTTATGCTATTGGCGCAAAGGGTTTTTATATCGAGATTCGCGGCGGCGTTACGCTAATTATGGCGTTTTTGATGATTTTCATGGGTAAATGGAATCGTCGGGCGCAGGTGATGACGCTGGCGGAGTGGATGCAGTTCCGGTTTGGCGACGACAATGAAGGCAAGACCGCCCGTTTTATCACGGCTGTAACCTCAATTATCGTGACGATTGCGATGATCACCTATTTTGCGATCGGTGGTGGTAAATTTTTGGACAAGTTTTTGGGTATTCCCGGATTTTGGGGGCTGCCGTCCGAATTTTGGGCTGCCGCCGTGCTAATTGGAATTGCGATGATCTATACGGTTGCTTCGGGATTATATGGCGTAATCTGGACGGATGTTTTTCAAGGGCTTTTGATATTTGCTACAATTGTCTATATCGCCATTCGCGCTCTTGGCATTACGCTGCCTGACGAATTTATGGTTTCCATGCCGCTCAAAGAGACAGCCGGCGGCGGTTTTAAAGCTTATTTGACAAACTATCGTGAATGGACGAGCATTATTCCAAAATGGAATTTGAATATTGACTCCGAAAGCGTTTATTCGATGTACAATCTTTTCGGGATCGCAATCATGTTTTATGTGTTTAAGGTTGTTATTGAGGGCAGCGGCGGCACGGGCAATTATATGATCCAGCGCTATTTTGCGGCGAAGAACGACCGCGAAGCCGGCTTGTTGTCTCTGTTCTGGACATTTTTACTTTCTTTTAGATGGCCATTTATCGGCGCCATGGCGATCTGGGGTGTTTATTTAGCCGGGCAGATATCCGATCCTGAAATGGTTTTGCCTATGGTAGTTGCCACTTTGCCGGTGGGAATTAAAGGGTTTTTGGTTGCGGGCTTAATGGCGGCGGCAATGTCTACTTTTGATTCGACGGTGAATGCCGGCGCAGCCTATTGGGTAAAGGATATATATTTGCAACATATAAATCCAAATGCTGATAATAAAAAGCAGATGCGTCAGAGTTATCTGGCTTCAATAATAATCGTTGTTCTTGGGCTGTTGCTAATGCTTGTTATTAAAAATATCAATGAAATCTGGGGTTGGATAACGATGAGTATCGGTGCCGGCATGATTGTTCCGCAATTGGTGCGTTGGTATTGGTGGCGACTGAACGGTTACGGCTATGCTATTGGGATGGCGACCGGTACCGTGGCGGCGATTGTCTGGAAATTGGTAATGCCCGAAGGGACGGAGGAATATTTTGCGTTTATATTTTCCGCGGGACTATCCCTGGCGGGTACGATCATCGGTACATTGCTCACGAAGCCAACCGATGAAAAAGTTTTAAGCAATTTTTATAAAATTACCCGACCCTTTGGATTTTGGACGCCGATCAGGGAGAAATTTTCTGAAAAATTTCTCAGTAAAGTTGATGCCGAGAATCGCCGGGATATATTTTCGATTTTCTTCGCCGTTCCGTGGCAGATTTGTCTGTTCCTGATGTGGATGATGTTTGTTATGAAACGCTGGGATAATTTTGTAGCTATGCTGATCTTTACGGTAATATTGTCTGTTATTTTATATTTTTCATGGTTCCGCCACTTATCCACGGAAGTGACCGAAAAAGCTGAAAAATAATCTAAGACGGAGCGGAAGAAGAACTATATATTGTTTACAAAAATATTCACCGAATCTGATTTTTCGGTAATAATTTCTGAATATGATCCCAAAACGGAGAAGTAATGAGCGAAATACCTGCAGATTTATCGGGTAAATTGAATAAACTCGGTTTCACGAATTATGAAGCGCGAACCTATCTGGGTTTGTTACGTAATAATCCGGCGACCGGATATGAAATCAGCCACCAGGCTGATGTTCCCCGGTCGGTTATTTATACGATCCTCAGGAAATTGGAAGCCATGGGCATAATCATATCAATTCACGAAAAACCGAGGCGCTATATCCCGCTCTCGCCGAAGCAATTGATTGCCTTACTGGAATCGGATTTCTCTAAGAGATTATCGTCACTGCGTGATGATCTGTTTAATTTTAATAATAAACCGGAAACTGAAGGGTTTTGGAATATTCGCGGCTATGAATCTTTGATGGAATTATGCACTTCTTTGATTAAAGAAGCCCGTGAAACCATCTATATATCAGCCTGGAAACGAGAAATTGAGCAACTTGAAAAGCCCCTGTGGGCTGCAAAAAAGCGGGGCGTTAAGATCGTTGCCTTCTCTTTTACGGAAATTGATCAAAATTTGGGCGATGTGTTTGCTTACGGTGTGGACGAAGATAAATTAGCGAAATTCTGGGATCGTAAAATTATTATGGTTACAGATTCAAAAGACCTGGTAATGGGCTCATCAAATATGGATGACGAGCAACAGGCTATCTGGACTCAGAATCGCGCCGTGCTGACTATTGCGCTAAACTATATTATTCTTGATATCACGTTGTATGGACAGCGCAAGAAGGTGGATGTGTCGGAAACAGTGATGAAACTTATGACTGAAAAAGTCGATCATCTGGATCAATTGATTGAAGAGACAGACCGGAATAATAATTCAAATTAAAGCAGAAATATCGATGAGAAAGCAGACAGTTTTATTATTGATAATATTATTTGCACATCTGCTGTCTGCGCAGTTAATCACTTCAGAACCGGCGTATCCGACGGAAAACGATTCCATTGTCATCTACTTTGATGCTACATTTTGTACCGGTGAATACGGTGACGATAATACAAGTTTAAAAGACTACACAGGCACGGAAGTATATGCGCATACCGGAGTGATTACGGAAAATAGTTCCGACTGGAAATATGTTATTGCCGACTGGAATGAAAATATAGACAAGGCAAGGCTTACAAAAAAAGGCGATAATTTATGGAAATTGAATATCGGCTATCTTCGTGAATATTATATTGATCATGAGACAAACGCTGCTATTCCGATGGATGAAAAAATATTAAAACTGGCTTTTGTCTTCAGAAATTCCGATGGTTCCAAAACCGGTAGAGATATTAACGGCGCTGATATATTTTATGACCTTTTTGATCCCGGAATTACAGTGCTGATTGAAAAACCGCTCGTAGATCTCTCTTTTGGCGACCCGTTGCGTTCGCCTGTTTTTGCGAGTTTGACCGATACGGTTCAGATATCCGGCAAAGCGGCTACGGTCGATACGGAAGCGGATTCCATTAAATTGTTTATAGGAGATCAGCTTCTTTTAGGAATACAGGATTCGGTTATTAATTACGATTTTATTGTCAAAGATTATTCGAACGGGATGCAAAAGATTACATTGGTAGGAATCGATACAGCCGGAATTAGCGATACAGCCTCCTTTTATTTAATGATCAATCCGCCGGTGAGCGATGAAATATTGCCGGATAATGTAAAACCCGGTATCAATATCACCGATGCGAATTCAGTGACACTGTCGCTTTTCGCTCCTTATAAAGATTTTGTCTATGTGATCGGTGATTTCAACGACTGGATGGTGGATACGACCTATTTTATGAATCGTTATTATGTCGGTGAGGACAGTATCGTCTGGTGGCTGAAAATTGATAATCTCGATCCTGATAAGGAATATGCTTTTCAGTATCTGGTCGATGGTGAAATTCGCATTGCCGATCCTTATACCGAAAAAGTGCTCGATCCCTGGAATGATAAATACATCCCGGCTGATATTTATCCGAATCTGAAGTCCTATCCGTCAGGCAAAACGGCGGAGATTGCCGCTACATTTCAGATACATTCCCCGCAATATGAATGGCAAGCGCAGGATTATCAGCGACCGGGAAAACATAAACTGATCATTTACGAGCTCCTGCTTCGTGATTTTCTGCATCAGCACGATTTTAATACACTAATTGACACGCTTGATTATCTTGAAAATCTGGGAATTAACGCCATAGAACTGATGCCGTTCAACGAATTTGAAGGTAATTCCAGTTGGGGCTATAATCCGTCATTTTATTTTGCCGTGGATAAGTACTACGGTCCGGCGAATGACCTTAAGGCGTTTATCGATGAATGTCATCGAAGAGGCATCGCCGTTATCATGGATATAGTCCTGAACCACTCGTATGGGCAGTCACCTTTGGTGCGTTTGTATGATCATGGCGATCATACCACCTCTCCTGAAAATCCGTGGTATAATGAGGAACACAGTTTTACCAATCCTGACGCACAGTGGGGCTATGATTTCGATCATGAAAGCCCGGCAACGCAATACTTTGTGGATCGCGTCAATCGTTACTGGATAACGGAATACAAAATAGACGGATTCAGATTTGATTTTACCAAAGGATTTACAAATAATATAAAGGATTCGGCAGATGATCCCTGGGGCTGCAAATACGATGCGGATCGGGTGCGTTTATTAAAACGTATGGCTGACCGGATTTGGGCGACAGATTCATCTGTCTATGTGATCATGGAGCATTTAGCGGAAGATTCCGAAGAGAAAGTTTTGGCTAACTACGGTATGATGCTCTGGGGCAATGCCAATTGGAATTATGCGCGGGCATCTATGGGATACACCAATGAATCCGATTTTTCCCGGGGATATTTTAAGACCCGCAGTTGGAGCAAACCGCACCTCGTGACCTATATGGAAAGCCACGACGAAGAGCGGCTGATGTATAAAAATTTGCAGTATGGAAAAAGTTACGGCAATTATAATATTAAAAATCCGCTCACTGCTCTCAACCGGATTAAACTTGTCTCAGCATTTTTCTATATATTGCCCGGACCCAAAATGATCTGGCAGTTTGGCGAACTCGGCTATGATTATTCGATTAATTATGATGGAAGACTTGGAGAGAAACCGGTTAGGTGGGATTATTTAACCGAACCCGCAAGGTTAAATTTATACAAAACTGTCAAAGCTCTGTTAAAATTACGCAACGAGAATGATGTATTCACGAATCCGGGCACTTCCGTGCAACTGTCATTAACCGGAAACGACAAGCGAATCGCCATGACAGGTTCAATAAACGTTGTTATTGTCGGTAATTTTGGGGTGGCAAGTCTGGATGTTGCCCCGAATTTTCAACATGGCGGACAATGGTATGATTATTTTTCCGGTGATTCATTTTATGTTGCCGATTCCACTATTGAAAAAACTTTTGAGCCTGGCGAATTTCATATTTATACGGATCAGAGACTTGAAACTCCGGAACAGGATATTCTGAGTGATATTGACCACGAATTGCCTGACTTACCGGGTAAATTTGCATTGTATCCCAATTATCCAAATCCCTTTAATGCTGTAACAACATTTCAGTATGATCTGGAAAAAGAATCGGATATTCATTTTCAAATATATGATATTCTCGGACGACAGGTTTATTCACAGTATCAATATAATCAGCCAGCCGGCAGATATTCGTTCGCATGGCAGGGAATTGATTCCGCCGGTCGCGAACTTCAGTCCGGCATCTATTTCTTCGTGATGCGGCGCAATGATACTAAAGAAATCCAAAAAATTACATTGCTGAAGTAAGCCTTTGGAAGGTCCCTTTGCGTTGAGTAAAAAATGCCTTGTTTTCAAATAAGGATATACCAACACCTTACTACATCTGTTAGGTTTCTTAACCCAAGTTGCAAGTAACGGGAGTGTAATATGCTGTAAAACATATAGTAATAATTTTGCATTTTTACAATTGGGTCACGACTTTTGTGATTCTTGCGTATGGTCTATATTCAAATTTCATCAACTCATAAAAACGTTTTTTTTCAATATTCGGTCTTGAACATAATTTCATATAAACACGTTTAGCATCTTTTCGGTCCATTTCAATAATTTGTGTTAAACTTGGGTTAAGTATCCATTCTTTACAAATTGAGATAACACCGGATTTTAAGTCTGGTGGATTAAATTTTATCTCTTATTTTAACTGCTTTAGCAGTTTTCATCTTTAATGGGCAGACACTATTTACATACCGCCACCGGTAAATAATCGCATTATATCGTTATAAAAGACCAGCACCATTAACGTAAGGAGAATAGCCAGCCCGATCTGCTGAATACGCAATTTGGTTTTGATGGATAGTGGACGTCGGATGATTGATTCGATAATAGTGGTAATTAAATGACCGCCATCGAAAGCCGGAATCGGCAGGATATTGATAAATGCAAGATTAACGCTGATAATTGCCATTAATCCTAATAGCGAAGCAAGTCCCGATTTTGCTGATCGACCTGCTAATTGAGCGATGAAAATGGGACCGCCGATATTTTTCAGCGACTCCTCGCCGGTAACCAGCATTTTAAGTGAAATCACGGTCACTTTCAGCCAGTACCAGGTGTTTTGGAAACCCCGACCAACAGCTTCAAAGAATCCGGCATTACGATGAGTGAAAACGGGGCTTATGCCGATCATACCGACTTCCACTAGTTTGGAGCCTTTTAAAATTTTATTAGATGTAGTAAGCAAAGATTTTTCAAAAACCTTTTCATTGTGCATCCAGCGGACAACAATCGAATCATTTGGAAAGGCATGGATAATATTGGTCATCTCTTCCCATGAGGCAACGGGCGTGTTATTAATAGCCAGAATAATAGCGCCTTTTTGGATACCCGCTGATTCAGCGGGAAGTCCCGGAATGAGTTCCTCGACGATTGGCTCCGGGCTGGGATCATATATGCCTGACCCAATAGTTAAAAAAGTGAAAAGAAGCGCTGCAAAGAGCAGGTTGAAAATCACGCCGCCTATGATATATAAGGCTTTTTGATGCCCTTTTTTCGATTCGAAATTTCTGGGATCGCTACTCTCCAAACCATTAACATCCATACTTTCATCAATGACGCCGGAGACTTTGACGTAGCCGCCCAGGGGAATTGCGGATATACAATAATCGGTATCCCCGATTTTTTTCCCAAACAAGCGGGGTGGGAAGCCGATGGAGAATTTTTCGACCCGCATGCCGGTGAGTTTGGCAAAGGTAAAATGCCCTAATTCATGGATAAAAATCACGCCGCCAATAACTATCAGAACTGCCAGTACGGTAATCATATTTTTAACAAATCCTTTCTGCTATTTCAGTAATTTACTTTCAACAAATTCCTGACCCGCTTGTTCAGCTTTTAGAATATCTTCGAGTTCGGGAATATCTTTTATCGGGAGTGTTGACAAAGCCTCTTCAACTAAGCGGGGAATATCGGTGAATTTTATTTTATGTTTGAGAAATGCGTAAACCGACCATTCGTTGACCACATTGAGAATCGCCGGAGCCGTGCCGCCTCTTTTAAGAGCATCATAGGCTAACTGTATTGCCGGGAATTTTGCAAAATCCGGGGCTTCAAAGGTTAACGTTCCGATGCTCGCTAAATCGGTGCTTTCCCAGCTTACCGGCAAACGATCGGGATAGCTCAAGGCATATTGGATGGGCAATTTCATGTCCGGCAGCCCCAGCTGAGCCTTAACTGAGCCGTCAATAAATTCCACCATGGAATGGATGATGGATTGGGGATGAATCAGTATGTCCATCCGTTCCGGTGGCAGGTGAAACAGCCAATAAGCTTCGATAATTTCCAGCCCTTTATTCATTAGTGTAGCGGAATCAATGGTGATTTTTCTACCCATGCTCCAGGTGGGATGTTGCAAAGCTTGAGCCGGTGTGATCTGATCAAATTGCTCCACGGGATACGACCGGAATGGTCCGCCCGAACCGGTTAGAATAATGCGACGGATATTTTCCGGTTTTTCACCGGCAATACATTGCCAGATAGCGCTGTGTTCACTGTCAACAGGGTATAATTTCAGATTTTTTTCTTTAAGCAGCCGGTTGATTAATTCTCCAGCCATTACCAGGGATTCTTTATTAGATAGAGCTATATCATTACCGGCTTGCAGGGCGTGATAACTTGGCTCCAAACCGGCACTGCCGACAATGGCATTCAGTACAAGGTCAACATCCTGTTTAACGGCAATTTCATTTATCCCTTGCTTTCCGCCTGACACTTCAATGTGACAGGGCTTGAGGGATTGTTGCACGGCAGCGACCTGTTTCTCATCGGCAATGGCTACGCTTTTTGGTCGGAAATTTAAGGCTTGTTCGATCAACAAGTCGGCATTATGCCCTGCCGTGAGATATTCAACGGAAAATCGATCCGGATTTGCGGCAATTACCCGTAAGGCATTTTTGCCGATACTACCTGTCGATCCTAATATTGAGATTCGCTTCATTTTCTTTTCTATAAATTAATAGTCATGATTATTTGGGCTGCCGGCAGATTGGATGAAATATACATTTCACCGCCAAACTGAATGTTATTGCCAAAATACCGAAAAACACCGAATCGTAAAAAGTTATAATCGAGGTTTTTCGTAGTCTTGTAATTTTGAACCGTGTCGGAGTAATCCGCTATATGGATGTCACATTCCACGAAATGAGCGGAGTAGCTGACGGCAATTAGCCATTGGGAATAACGAATTGTTCTTGAAAGGTCAAAAGCAACATTTGTTAAATGAAAATCATCGGGTCCTTTAAGATGGTCGATGTGAAAACAGGCATTGGTTGATTTTTGAGGTGTGCCCCAGGATGTACTCAAAAAGGAGCCTGCTGTCTGGATATTATCGTCAAGCCATTCGTAGCTGGAGATGTTGCCGCCAATACTCAGGTTAGGTGAAATTGAATAATTCATCCAAAATGAAGGAAATCCCCAGGTTGTTGTCCGGAATTGCGGAGCGGCGAGGGAATTTAATTTTACGCCGACTGATAGCCGGGGATCGCCAGTATAACAAAGAAAAGGCAAAGGCGGTGTCTGTTCGACGGCGATGATTCCGATTATAGGTTGCAGCGTTTGACGTAGTTTAGATGGAGCGATGTCCGATAAATTTAAACTATGAGAAAAAAGATCCGCCGATAATGCGAACATCAGGAAAGAAAAAGCAATATTACGAAAATAATTAATTGGCAAAGTAGAGATTATGTGTGTGATTAACGGATAATACCACGGTCGCTCTTTTTTATAAAATCAATAATGTTGTCTATTTCAGACATTGATGGCAACTGTTCCTGAATTGCCGTAACCGCCTCAGAAACATTATACTGTGAATTATAAATCAGATTGTAAGCCTTTTTCAGGTTTTTTACGGTTTCGCTGGAAAATTTACGGCGCCGCAAGCCAATAATATTAAGCCCTTCGAATTTTAATGGTTCACCGGCGGAGATAATATAAGGCGGGACGTCTTTGCTTACCCGGTAATGACCGCCAATCAAACTATGTTGACCGATTTTTACAAACTGATGGATACCCACCATTCCGCCGATGATGACCCAGTCCTGAATCTCAACGTGTCCGGCAATATTAGTCGCGTTTGCAATAACCACATTATTGCCAACAATACAATCGTGAGCAATATGGGTATACGCCATAATCAGGCAATCCGATCCGATCACCGTTTTGCGGTGGGCTTTCGTGCCGCGGTTGACGGTTACAAATTCACGAATAACGGTGTGGTCACCGATCTCAACAGTGGTTTTTTCATCGTCAAATTTTAGATCCTGGGGAATTTCACCCAAGACGGTATGATGCAATACTTTGCACGCTTTACCGAGACGTGTGCCGGAACATAATACGACATAGGAACCTATTTCTGAATTATCGCCGATCAATACATCTTCCCGGATAAGTGAATAGGGACCGATTTTTACATTTTTACCGATCTTAACATTTGACTCAATAATAGCGGTCGGATGAATTTGACTATTCATATTACATATCCACTACAGATGCCATCATGGTTGCTTCAGCGACGACATTGTCGTTGACATAAGCGATACCGCGCATTTTACACATCGAGAGGCGAAATTGGGTCAATTTTACTTCCAGCCGCAGCTGGTCGCCGGGGGTAACGGTTTTTCGCCAACGGACATCATTAAGACCTGAGAACAGGACTAATTTATCCTGAGGGCTTTCAATAGTATTCAGAAGTAACAGTCCGCCGGCCTGCGCTAATGCTTCTACAATCAAAACACCGGGCATGACTTTTCGCATTGGGAAATGACCGGTGAAATAGGGTTCGTTAATTGTAACATTCTTTATAGCCGAAACGGCTTGTCCGGGCGTCATATCCAGAATCCGGTCGACTAAAAGGAAGGGATAGCGGTGGGGGAGAATGCGCTCTATACCGTGAATATCAAAAAGGGCGTCGGACACTTTCCGAGGCTGATATTTATCCCGGAGCAGGATTTTTTCATATTCTTTGCGGATTTTTTTGACAAGGTTTATGTTGTGAGCGTGCCCGCTGCGGGCTGCTATGATATGTCCCTGGATCGGTACACCCAAGAGGGCAAAATCACCGATGACGTCTAATATTTTGTGACGGACTGCCTCGTTATAATAACGCAGCTCTACGCCGTTTAATGTTCCTTTTTGACCGGCGATGACTTTGCTTTTAATGTTAAACATGTTCGTCAGCCGGTTGATATCAGCCTGGTCGATTTCCCGATCGATAAAAACAACAGCGTTGTCAACATTACCGCCTTTTATGAGCCCCATGTTTTTTAAGTGCTCGACTTCGCTGAGGGTGCAAAAGGTTCTGGCGGAGGCATAGTCGGTTTCAAACTCTTTGGCGAGCGAATACATAGCGGAATATTGGGTGCCGATGGAGGGAATATCATAGTCGATCATGAAGGTAATACGAAAACTCTCCGCCGGCAACACGTGAACATCGACGCCGTGTTTAGGATCCGTATATTGGATGATCTTATCGATAATCAATACGTCTTGGATAGCATCCTGCTCAACAATCTCGGCCTTTTTCAGGGCTCTGACATATTCGATGGAACTGCCGTCGCAAACCGGGGGTTCGATATTATTGACCTCAATGAAGATATTGTCAATTTCAAGACCGGCAACAGCAGCTAAAACATGTTCAACCGTGTGAATTTGAACACCATTTTGAGCGATTGTGGTTCCTCTGGAAATATCGACAACATGATTAATATTGGCAACAATTTCAGGACAGTTCTTTACGTCGGTTCTGATAAAGCGAATGCCGGAATTTTTCGGCGCGGGTTTAAAAGTGATTGTACTCTTTACTCCGGTGTGCAGACCAGTTCCGGATACAGATACAGGATTTTTTATAGTACGTTGATTTCTTGACATTCCTATTTCCCTTGCTTCAGCTGTTCAAGTTCTCTTTCGATTATTTTAAGTCGTTCTTTAATATCGGGTATTGACCGGATATTGCCGATTTCTCGGCGCGCTTTACTCCGTTCCTGGGCAGGATAGCCAAACATCATCGCACCTGGAGGAACATCCTTCGAAATTCCTGACTGAGCTGCAATAATCGCTCCTTTGCCGACTTTTAAATGTCCGGCTATGCCGACCTGTCCGGCAATGGTCACTCCATCTGCTATTTGAGTGCTGCCGGAAATGCCGCTTTGGGCGACAATAAAGCAATATTGTCCAATTTTTACATTGTGGGCGACTTGAATGAAATTATCCAGTTTGGTCCCTTTTCCGATTACGGTATTCCCTAATGTTCCGCGATCAATGGCGCAGTTTGCACCGATTTCAACATCATCACTAATAACAACGCCACCTTCCTGGGGTATTTTGGAAATACCGTCTTCAGTGCGGACAAATCCATAGCCGTCGCTGCCGATTACCGCTCCCGAGTGGATGATAACATCGTTACCGATTTGACAGCGATGATAAATACTGACATTAGAGTAAATAACCGTCGATGATCCAATTATCGACTCTTTACCGATATATATATTGCCAAAGAGAGTTGTTTTATCGCCAATTACGACATGGTCGTCAATGATTACATTTGGGCCAATATAGATATCTTTACCTATGGTTGCAGTTTTAGCAATGCTTGCTGACGGGTCAATTTGCGGTTTTGGCAATGGAATTCGGGGGCGAAATTTTGCGATCAGGAGTGAGAATGCATAATTGGGATTTTCTACCAGGATCAGATTCTTAAACTCACCTTTAAAATCTTTCGGAACGAGAATCGCCTCCGCGCCGGTTGTTTCAAGGTATTTAGTATATTTCGGGTTTGATAGAAAACTAAGTTCGCCCTTACGAGCATTTTGTATTTCCGCGATATCGGTAATGATCGCATCCGGATTGCCTTTGAGACTTCCCTGGACAATCCGGGAAATTTGAGCGAGAGTATAGGTCATTTAGTTGCTTCGTTTTAATTCGTAAAGCACCTTGTCGGTTAAATCGTGAACCGGTTCGGCGTACAGAATGTTTCCCGCTACGGTGTCAAATATAAAGTCGTATTTGTTTTCTTTTCCGACTTTTTCAATCACCTGTTTTATTTTTTCCAGGACAGGTCCGACCAATTCGGATTGCTTGCGATAGATTTCGCCTTCCGGCCCCATTTTTTCGACTTGATAACGCTGAATGGATTGCTGTAACTGGCTAATCTCATTTTCTTTGGTCTGGCGACGGGATTCGCTCATGATCATCTTTTGGCGTTCAAAATCCTTACTTAAACTATCGAGTTTTGCAAGCATTCCTTTGTATTCTTCTTCCATCTTTTTAGCTTCGATATCCAATTTACTCTGAGCTTCCTTGGCCTCGTCGAATTCAGCCAGAATTCGGTCAGAGTTAACAAAACCGATTCTTATGTTTTGACCTAATGCAACATTTGCGGTGCTTACAACAAAAAGCAATCCGATTAGAACCATTGAGATTTTTTTCACTGTTTCCTCCGTATGTTTTAAAATGGCATTCCAAATATAAAGTGAGTTTTCCATCCTTCGGCTTTTCCATAACCGGGATATCCTTCCGGATCGATGTCATCGAATCCATATCCCAGATCAACACCGAGCATCCCGAGAGCGGGCATAAAAAAGCGTACACCGAATCCGGCAGACCTCCGCAGGTCAAAGGGGTCGGTTCTTTTAATATCTTTCCAGACGTTACCCGCCTCGGCAAAGATTAGCCCGTAAATTGTAGGTTCCTGGGAAATTGGGACACGGTATTCAAGAGAATATTTTAAAAGGGTTTCTCCACCCCAAGGTGAATATCCACTGGTGGAGCCCGAGCGAACAGGTCCGACGGCGTTATCGGCATAACCTCGTAGGGCAACGCCGTAAATCATTCCGCTTCCCCCCATAATGAAACGTTCATCGGGTGGAATAATGGAATTTTCTTTTATTTTTTTGATTACGCCGAATTCAACGTGATTGAATAAAACCAGTTTCCAGATTGTCGGTATATAATAATCCAGGCTAAAGATGTGCTTGTGAAAGTGTTCGGTTCCCCCTAAAAAGCCACCGGAAAGCGAGGCTGACCATGATAACACCGAACCGGTGGTCGGAAACTCCGGACGGTCACGGCTATCCCGTGAGATGACCTGTGTCAGGCTAATACCGGTAGTTTTGGGCTGCCCGAGTAGAACCGATTGTAAATAGGCTTCATCCAGATTGCGGTACTCTTTTTTGGCGGCGGAGAAAATCCAGGTTCCCCTGAAAAAAGAATCCGGCCATTTGAACCGGCGTCCCCAGCGCAAAGATCCGCCCAATTGAGTCAAATCAAAAGGGTAGTAATAATATCCGTTACTGCCTCGTTCGCTGTAAAATATACTGGTGCCGATGAGATTTGGAGAATCAAAAACCCAGGGATCGGAAAAACTAAGAGAGATTGATTTATAGGGTGTAGCGCCCGAACCGGCGATACTGTACTGAGCACCCTGCTGATAACTGATACCAACCTTCTGACCGCGACCGCGAAAATTAGTAAATTCCACACCACCACCGCCGATTAATCCATACATCTGACTGATGCTGAATGAGAGATTTGCCCGGTCGGAGGATTTTTCCACAACGGAAATTTCAACGTCAACTTCATTTTCACTAACCGGAACAACGTCGGGTACAACATCGCTGAAATAGTTCAAAATGAAAATTTCACGTTGGCTGCGTATCAATGCCTGACGGCTAAATATGTCACCGGGGAAAACTTTTAATTCCCGTCGAATCACATTTTCATGAGTTCGGTCATTACCTACAATATTAATACGACCGATAGTAACCTGATGATTTTCCGTAATACTCAAATGAAGATCAATTTCGTCATCGCTGACAGGAATCTCTCTGGGGATAATTTGGAAGAACAGGTAGCCACGATCCATATAAACACCGTTTATCCGGTCATAAATCGCCTTTTCGAGTTCTTCTTTGTTGTAATAGTCACCGCTTTTAATGCCGAGCACTGCTTCCAGCTGATTATTGGTAAATAAATGATTACCACTGAAAAAGATATTTCGGTATTTATACCGGGGACCTTCTAATATGTTGATTGTCAGAAACATACGTTTTTTATCAGGAGAGTACGAAATGGAATCACTAAGGATTTCAAAATCACGGTACCCTTCTTTGTTATAAAATGCCGTTAAGCGCTGTTTGTCTTCTTCGTATTTATTTTTATCAAATGCCCCCATCCTTAACAGGAAAAGGTTGCGGCGGCGGGTTTCTTTAAATATGCGGCGTAATTTTGATTGGGAGAAGTTTTTATTACCGTTGAACACGATATTCTTGATACGTACTTTCTTGCCCTCTTTGATATGTATAGTGAGATCTTGAGTATTTTCTTTTTTACCAGGAGTTAGTTCTGTCCTGATTTCGGCTAATAAATAACCATCTTCATCGTATAATTTGCGGATCTTACGTTTTGTTTCAGTAAGCAATGCGGAAGATAGTATTTTACCACTAATTAGATTTAGTTCTGTATCAAATTTAGACTTCCGGATTTTTTTATTACCTTGAATCTTGAATTCTCCAAGACGGGGATATTCCTCCACCTGAATGATAAGAAACAAGCCGTCATCGGTGGCTTTGTCGACATAAATCTGAATATCTGAAAATATTTTCAATTTAAAGAGTCGCTTAATCGCCTGTGGAATATCATCGAAAATAATATCTTTGCCTTCAATAATACCCGATTGAATCTTAATACTATTTTCCGAGATCGTTTTATTGCCTTTTACCGCAACGCCCAGGATAGATATTTGCCGTTGCGTTTGGGCAATAGAAAGGGATGATAATGCAAAGCAAAGTACTATTAGAGAGTATAGATTTCGTGCTAATTTCATTCTTGACTATTTCCTGTTTTCTTTTTATTAAGTTGGTCGCTTATGCGCCCAAATCGTCTTTCACGTTTCTGATAACTCTCAATAGCTTCTAAAAGTTCCTTGGTTCGAAAAGCCGGCCAGTAAATTGGAGTCACATAGATTTCAGTGTAGGCCAACTGCCAGAGCAGAAAATTGCTGATGCGAAATTCTCCACTCGTCCGGATTAATAAATCCGGATCGGGTTTACCGGCGGTATCGAGATATTTTGAGAATAATGCATCGTCGATATCCTGAATATCAATATTTCCTGCCTGGACTTCCTTAACGATCCTTTTTACTGCATCGAGAATTTCCTGCCGACTGCCGTAACTTAACGCCAGAATCAAGTTCAGACCAGTGTTGTTTTTGGTTTTCTCGACACCTTCCATTAATCCCTCGAGGGGACCGCGGGGCAGATCGTCAATATGTCCTATAATCGATAACTGGACATTATTTTTGTGCAATTCATTTACTTCATTTCGGATGGTTTTTAGCAAAAGGCTCATCAGAGCGGACACTTCCGATTTGGGGCGAGACCAGTTCTCTACGGAAAAAGTATATAGGGTAAGGACCTCGATACCCAAATTTCTGCATTCACGTATAATTTCCCGGACGGAATTGATGCCTTCGTTATGCCCGGTAACTCTTGGTAATTTCCGTTCTTTAGCCCAGCGTCCGTTACCGTCCATAATGACGGCAATATGCCGGGGCAGCGCTCCTTTAGCAAGAATTTTTTGGCGAAGATGTTCGATTTTAGTGTCTTTTTGTACCATAAATTATCTTAAAAAAATAGCTCAGGAAAGTTAATTTCAATCCTCTATAAAGTCAATGGAAATCAGAGTAATTCTTGACTAATAATAATCCTATTCACAAAATGAAAATCAATTTTCTTAAACTTTAATCATCTCTTCTATAACTTTTAACATATCATCTGCCAATTTATCTCTATTAAATTGATTTTTGACTAACTTATAGCCATTTTCGCCCATTATTAATTTCCGATTTGGATTAGTATACATATACATAATAGCATCTACAAGTGCTTGCGCTGAATCAGGAGTAATTGCAATACCACAATCAGAGTGTTCAACTAACTCTGTAGCCTCACCTTTAGGTAAAGAACAAATTACGGGAGTTTTCAAACTTAAATATTCAAACAGTTTTGAGGGTAAAGCCCCTTGAAATAGAGGAATATCTTTTAATATCACAATTCCAATATCTGATCTTGATATAAAATAGGGAATTCGCTCCTTGGGTTGAATAGGTAAAATAGTAACGTTTTCTAAATTATTTCTCAACCTGTACTGTAAAATGTTGTTCCTTTCGGCACCATCACCAATAAGTAAAAATTGAATATCAATTCTGTCTTTCATCATAGCGGCACAATCTAATATTTTATATAAATTGTGAGCTAAACCAAAAGTTCCTATATATGCAACAATAAATTCATTGTCTTTTTTAAAAATATTTGTGTATTCATTCATAACTGATATGTGTTCAAAATCAACCCCGTTCGTTATTTCAAACACTTTTCCCCGAGGAAATCCATATTTAATAATATGTCGGGATAATCCCTTTGTTACAGTCACAATTCTTGAAGCAGAAAAGTACATTCGTTTCTCAAGAAAATATAAAATAGAGATTAAGATGTTTTTTCTGACAGCATTAACTGCAATAATAGAATCAGGCCATAAGTCTCGAATTTCAAGCAAAAATGGTTTATTCTTAATTGTTTTAATAACACTACCAGCTAGGCCACAAAAAAATTGTGGGCTTGTTGCAATTATAGCATCAACACTCTTCACGTAAAATGAAGCTATTATCGACATAAAAAAATAAACGATAAAATTTATTGTTCGTCGTATAGTTCCCCTGTTTGGAGTCAGATAGGTTTTTACTCTAATAACTTCAATTCCATCGATAATTTCTCTGTAAAGCCATCGGTTTTTATACCCTGAAAATATCGCCCCGCCTGGATGATTCGGAAAATTTGTAATTACAGTTACGCTATGTCCCTTTTTTATCCAGCGCTTGGTATGTTCATATGTTCTGTTTGCCGGAGCATTAACTTCCGGTGGAAAGTAATGTGACAAAAATAATATTTTCATTAGAATTTCAATTTATCTCTTCGTATAATTTACTAAATAGCTAATTTATGACGGTTTCGTAAAAGGTCCAGGAAGTGTCATTCTGACTGATAACGAAGAATCTCTAATACTTTTACGAACAATATTATGGAGATTCTTTACTTCGTTCAAGAATAACATATTTCCCCTTTTTACGGAACCATCAATTTATTTTATTCTCAAGAAACCGATTATAAAATTCAAATAATTTATTTTCCTCCGTTTTCC
>JAGHBC010000115.1 GCA_021161185.1 Fidelibacterota bacterium | reverse complement strand
CTGTGTTTTATTAACCCCCAACTTAAGTTGGGGGTTAATAGTAAGTTACGTAGGCACAGAACTGTTTTAACAGTTTCCATAATCACCAGATGGATTCAACTTTTGATGCTTTTTTTAGTGGACTCATTACTTAAAAAAATTTCATTTGTTGTCATCGTGTTGTTGTCTATTCAAAAGTTTGTGTTTAAATTCGGACGATTTTTGTCAACCAATCAATAGGAGATAATAGCGATGGCTCATGTAATTAGTGATGAATGCATTGCTTGCGGCGCCTGTCTGCCCGAATGTCCGGAAGAAGCAATCAGCGAGGGTGATATCTACGTTATTGACCCCGAAAAATGCACCGATTGTGGATCCTGTGTGGAAGTTTGCCCAACAGAGGCAATTAGCCAGGTATAATTCAAAAGCCCGGCCCTTTTTGCGGTCGGGCTTTTGCTTACAGTAAAGAGAACAGGATTGTAATTATTGTGTTTCAAGATACTTATAAAAATACTCTGTTTTTATTCAACATACTGATCGTTTTATTCGCATTCCGAGCCTGTCGTTCCGGGCTGGCAACGGATAAAATTGCTGTTAAAACCGGCCTGGATGTGATAGCGGAAAACAACTTTTCGGCATTTGCCGGTAAGCGGGTCGGCATTGTCTGTAATCATACGGCTCGCGATAAAAACGGGAAACATATCGTAGACCTGTTCCATGAAAGCGGCGTCTGCAAGGTAACGGCGATTTTCGGCCCCGAACACGGTTTCCGGGGAATGCATGCCGACGGACAAAAAATCCGCAATGAAAAGGACATGGTTTCCGGCGCGACGATCTACAGCCTTTATGGAAAAATTCGCAAACCGACTCCTGAAATGCTAAATAATGTTGATGTATTGGTATATGACATCCAGGACGTCGGCGCCCGCTTCTATACTTATATTGCCACCATGTCGCTGGCAATGGAAAGTGCCGCTGAAAATAATATCCCTTTCATCATTCTGGACCGCCCGAATCCGATACGGGGAGACCGGGTTGAAGGGCCCTTGCTTGATATGAAATTCAAATCTTTTGTCGGTCCCTACCCCATTCCAATCCGCTATGGAATGACTATCGGCGAACTTGCCTTATGGATTAACGGAGAGGGGCTCCTCGACGAAGGACTGTCCGCCGATCTTACTGTTATTAAAACAGAAGGATGGAAGAGACAACTATGGTACGATGAAACCGACTTACCGTGGATTGCTCCCTCACCAAACATGAAGCACCTCGGCACAGCGATAGTCTATCCCGGATTTTGCCTGCTCGAAGGTTCCAATCTTTCGGAAGGGCGCGGAACGGACGATCCCTTCATGCAGTTCGGAGCGCCCTGGATTAATGCGGAAAAGTACGCCGCCGAACTTAATGCGCTGGGGCTTGAAGGAGTTGTGTTTCATCCAGTTGCTTACACGCCGGTCTCGATTCCACATGTAGCATATCACCCTAAATACGAAAACCAGAAATGCTGCGGCGTCCGGGTTGAAATTACCGATCGCAACCGGTTTAAACCGGTCCGGTCAATGCTTTTGATTCTTGAAAAGACTAAAAAACTATATCCCGAAAATTTCAGCCTAAAAAATGGTCTTGATCGGCTCTACGGAAGTGACGAACTGCGTTTAACGCTAAGCGGAAATGCTCCTGTACAAGAATTAATAAATAGTTGGGATTCAAAACTCCGAAATTTCCAGGAGCAGATTCTGCCATACCTATTATATGAATAGTTCCATTCTATCGGAATAACATAAATTATTACTAATTGGGATAGTCGCTACTTTGTATCCGTTCTTAAACGAAACGCCCCGCCTGTCAAAACTTATCGCAACCGGACGCCCGCTGTGTCTCCTGTTCAACTATGACGATTTGACCGCTATATATAAAAAAGATGGGCTTGCTATTCTTAAGAAGATCACAGACCTGGCAGAAACACCAAATATCTGCCCGGGGATATTCAGCCGGAAAACAATCGCCGATCTCCAACTGTTACCCCAATCGAAAACACTAATCCTCGCCGGGAGTAACGGCTATGAAATCGACAGCCCCGGTTTTACCTGGCTTTTCCCGAAACTCGGTCTGATTCGTCATCAGCTTGAGCGCCTTTATACCACTCTCCAAATGGAATTGGGGCCATCCTGGACAAAAACAAATACCAATATCGAAAGTGTTGAGCTTCAAATTAAAATTCCAGAAGAAGATCCGTTAATGTATCAAAGGCTCTTTCAAATATTGCCGGAAAATCTGGATGGCTCTCTTTTAGCCATTATTCAGCACCCCTCCTTTTTACAGATAATCCCAGGTAATAATTGGGACAGGGGCAAGAGCGTAGAAAAAATCTTCCAACTGCTCCCCCGGGAAAGTGATAAATTGCCGGTCTTATGCTATTTGGGCGCAGAAAATAGTGACGAGCCGGCTTTCCGGCAGGTCAATTTATATGGTTATTCGGTATTATTGCGGGAAAACATCGGGCGAAAAACAAATGCCCGTTACTTTTTACAGAGCACACAGGATCTAAATAAACTGCTCATCTGGTTGAATTCACAATAATTACTTGTCTTTAAGTTAGCCCGTTCCAAAAAGAAACCGCCCGACGGATATGCGGAATGGTGATTGAGCCGCCCACGACTAAGCCGATCGCGATAACCTCTTCTATTTCCTTATCGCTTACGCCGAGATTATGGCACTGAATCAAGTGATATTTTATACAATCGTCACAGT
>JAGHBC010000028.1 GCA_021161185.1 Fidelibacterota bacterium | reverse complement strand
TTACTTCTTCATTATCGCTCTTCTCCCAAAAACCATCCTCATATTTTCTCCTTACCCTCTAATACACGGCTTCTCTTGGGAAACCCTTCACCGTCAATAACCAAAGCCAATGTAACTAAAGGACGGTCGTTACGCCTTTCTTTCGATTTGCCTCCAGGTTGGGCTATCTTACTTCCCCTTTTGCGGCCCTCAAATTTTAAAGAAAACAGGTCTTTAGCAGTTTGAGAGAGTTGCTTTTCAATACTATCATGCTTTTCCCAAAGCATTACAGCCGTGCGATGTAATGCGTTATCATAAACCGCTAAATCGGTCTGCAGCAATTCACAAAGAGCACTGTTCTCATTGAGCCACCGGGCAGTTTCTCTCTCACTGGATGGATGGATTAGTCTTGCTGCAATCAACATCTTGGCATATTCTATCTGTGAGGCTGTAAATCCATTATCTTCAAGAACGGTATCAAGATTATACTCCTCCATCTGACTTAAAACAACATGTTCGGTTCCAAGACTCATTATGTCAGAATTATTGATAGAATTAACATCTACCGTTTCATATTGAACTTCTTCCTTTTCGTCTGATCTATCGATATCCTCTCTCTCGGACATTCGACTTAATCTATTATGGATGATTAGTTGGGCATAGTGTTGGGCTATCTTTTCGATATCCGGATCACTATTAAAAAGTCCGGATTGGTTGTGTAATTTTTCCTCAATTGCATTAGCCAACAATTTCCATTTATCCTGCCGGATATCGAGTTTACCCATATTCAAACACTACATTAGCAATCCCGACGAACCGATCTAATAATAACAATAACTAATGAACATGATTTCCCGATTTTTTGCTGTTTTTGACGTCAATTTGTCGAATCGAGGGTACCACAGATGTTTTCGACCGCATTCCATTACAACAAGGATTGAAACAATAAATGAAATTGGAAATTCGAAATTTGAGAGATAGAATCTTTGATCGTATTACAACAGACCAGGGATTTGAAACTTATCTCTGACCTTCATTCTTAGTCTAAAGTCTAAAGTCAGGAAAATGCTATTTCACTTCGACGTTTGACATTCGACTTTAAGACCTTCGCTCTTCATTCGTGTAATTAGTGTAATTCGTGGTTAAGCGTCTTCGGCAGAATTCCAAAGGCGCAGGATATGCAGAGGGTTGGTCCCGCAACATCCGCCAATGATTTTGATGCCCTGTTTGGCCCATATTTTTGCAATATTTGAATATTTTGAGGGACTAAATCCGGGATCTGCCTGCCAGCCTTTTTCTATATCATAATAACCGGCATTAGCATAGGCGGCGAGCGGAAGCTCTATTTTATGAGAATAGGTGTTTAAAAATCCGCTAATGATATTATGATGGGTGCAATTGATGGAAAATGCCGTGATACCTTCGGCTTTTAATTTAGTGTAAGCTGAGTCGATAGGATCGCCGTTTAAGATTTTGTCTTTATTGATCAGGATAAAACTGGTAATGACCGCCAAACCGGTTGACAGGGCGGCGCGGGTTGCCGCCAGGGCTTCGTTATAACTATTCATCGTTTCAATCAGGATAAAGTCAACGCCGGATTCCGCCAACCAGGATGCTTTGATTTTATGTTCGGTGACGGCACTTTCATAATCCGGAGATAATTCAGGGTGATAACAATCTTCCAGCGGCGACATTGAACCGGCAATCCATATTTTGCGTTTGGGAGCAGCTGCTTTTATAGCCGCTTTGACGAGATCCACGGCTGTATAAGTTGCCTGTCGGGCATTTTGTTTTGATAACCCGGCTTTTTGAAAGGTTCGGATATCGGTGCGAAATGTATTAGTGGTGATAATATCTGCTCCCGCTTTGATATAATCTGTATGGATTTCGTGAACAATATCAGGATTTTCCCAAAGCGCCGAGGCAGACCATAGCGGCAGAGAGATATCAACACCCCGGCGGTAGAGTTCTGTGCCCATTGCTCCGTCCAGTATCAGTATTTTGGGACCGTCCAATTGTTCCGGGAAAGTCATAGTGAAACCGCCTTGTTGGCTACATCATCTAAGAGACAATGTTTATCGTTGTTATCTGCCGAATTCTTTGGCAGCTTCAAGCATGGCAATGTAGTTTTCATATTTTACATAATCGGGTACACTGTTACCGGACCCGACACAATATCCACCGTTATAAGCCGCTTCTTCGATATTTTTACGAACCTGTTTCCGGACATCTTCGGGTGTACCGCGTGACAACAGATCCACATCGACATGACCGATCAGGCAGAGCCGGTCGCCGTAGCGTTTTTTGACTTCGGCAATAGCCATAGCCTGTGGTTCGATGGGATGCAGCGCATCGACGCCGCAATCGATAATATCGTCCATTACATCGAATAGCAATCCGTCGGTATGATAGATTAATGGTTTATTGTATGATTTTGCGAGGTTGCCGATTTTCTTCAACCAGGGAAAGAAATATTTACGGAGTATATCAGGCGATATCATCAGACCGGTCACATAGGCAATATCGTCGCTGTACCAGAGCACATCCACGGTGTTACTGTGTGCGAAATATTCAAACATGCTCAGAACAAGATCACCGATTTTATCAAAGAGAGTGCTGATTAATTCCGGATCATCGAATAAAGCAAAAGAAAATTGTTCAAAGCCCATTAGTTCCCACACCATTGTGAAAATATCGCCATACTGTCCGATTACGCCCATGCCTTCGGGGAGCAATTCCCGGACTTTTTCAAATTTTGTATAATCGAAATCCTCTTTTTTGGGGAAAATATAATTCTCAAAATCGTCCCAACCGGTAATCACGCCCTTGTCCTCAGTAGCCCAATTCCGGGAAACAGAGCCGTCGTCACTTATCTTAGAGTTTTCATTGTCTTGCAGAAAAAGTCTACCGGGGTTGAAGTCGGCGGCTGGTTGTAACTTGATATAATCGTATCCTGCCCGGTACCAGAAATCAACGTCGTCTTGTAGCGATTTGATGGGTCGTCCGAGCAAACGTTCTTTAATAACAGGATGAATGCCCAGTTCGGCAATGGGTACGTAGGCAGCTTTGCCGCGTTTTAATGTCAATTTGAATTGTTCGATATCAGGATTCACAATAACCTCATTATTTGTTGCACGCTTCTATTGTTGAAATTTAAATCTTTTAGGGCAGATCTGCACTATTATTTTACGATTTTGAATTGTAACTTACCCGATGTGTAGATTGAAAATTGAGGTGTTGAATAATGAATGTCATTCTATGACAGGACACCGGAACCACGGGATATTAATTGAGTTTGCCTAAAAACAGAGCCGTTTTTCTCGATCGGGACGGCACTTTAAATGAAGACAGCGCAGATTATATAAAATCAATCGCGGAATTTCGGCTGTTTGAATTTACGCCGTCTGCACTGCGATTATTTCAGAAGTTGGGCTTTTTGATTATCATAATAAGCAACCAATCGGCAATCGGTCGTGGATTAATGACCCGGTGGACTGTTGATGAAATTAACGGCGCAATGAAAAGCATCTTACGGGAAAACAATATTTCCATAACCGATATATATTACTGTCCCCATAAACCTGATGATAAATGTGATTGCCGCAAACCCGGGACGGAGAATATTAAAAGGGCAATTGCCGAGCATAATATCGATGTCGCCGGGTCTTATTTTATTGGTGATTCGCAGAAGGATATTCAAGCCGGCGCTGCCGTCGGATGTAAATCGATACTTGTAAAAAGCGGTGTAAATCCGCCGTCGTTTTGTGCAATTCAAAATTGGGATCCTCGTCCGAATTTTGTGACGGATAATATTTTAGAAGCAGCTCAGCTTGTTGAATGCTTAGAAAGAAGTCGTGATAAATGAAAATAGTAGTTATTATGGGAGGCACTTCCTCCGAACGGGAAGTTTCCTTATTAAGCGGCGCCAATATTTCCGCGGCTCTGCAAAAAAACGGGCATGAAGTTGTTTCGATCGATACGGTTTTACCTATCGAACAGATAGAAAAACAGATTGAAGTTACCCAAGAACATATCAATCAAGGTGAAAAAAATCTGCTCTACCTATTGGCTCATCCTGAAATACAATCGGCTGATTTTATTTTCAATGCTCTCCATGGTGGTAGCGGAGAAAACGGTATTGTGCAGGGGATTTTACAGACCCTGGGATATTCTTTTAACGGTTCCAGCGCCGAAGGTTGCGCAATTGCCATGGACAAGGTCATCTCAAAGATGATTTTTGAGAAAAACGGCATCCCGACACCAGAATGGTTGTATTTTGAACGTAACAGCGGCATGGATTACCCAAAGATCATCGAAGCCATCCTGCAAAAATTCAGCTTACCTCTGGTTATTAAACCTGGCCATGAGGGCTCGACTGTCGGGTTGACGATTGTGGAGAAAAAAGATCAGATTCGGATCGCTATTGACTGTGCATTACAATATAACTCCGTTTTTCTGGTAGAAGAATACATTGCCGGACGCGAACTTACCGTCTCCATACTGGGTGATAAGGCTTTGCCAATTGTGGAAATTTCCCCTGTGCACGGTATCTATGATTATGAATGTAAGTATACTAACGGTATGAGTGAATATATCGTACCGGCGAAATTGGACTCAACTCTGACGGGGCGAATACAAAAGATGTCTTTGGAAGCCTTTAATCTGCTGCGTTGTTCGGGGTATGGTCGAATTGATCTGCGGTTGGGGACCGACCAGCAGCCCTATTTCTTTGAAATGAATACAATGCCCGGCATGACAAAGACGAGTCTGGTCCCGAAAGCTGCGGCAGCTATAGGGTTATCTTTTAATGAATTGTTGGAAGAGATTATACGCCTGGGGCAGAACGTAAAAAAATGAATACTCTGACCGAAAAGAACATCGATCAGCTTAAGAATCTTAGTAATGTACGATGGTTTGCGGTTTACACAAAACCACGGCATGAAAAGAAGATCCGGGAATATTTACTTGAAAAAGATATTGAATCCTATGTCCCGCTGGTGAAAAAAATTCGCCAGTGGAGCGACCGCAAAAAATGGGTAGATGAACCGCTGATACGGGGCTATGTTTTTGTTCGTATTTCGTTAAAACAACAGCTTTATGTTCTGGAAACCCATGGGGTTGTACGGTTTGTAACGTTCCAAAAGAATCTGGCGATGATACCGGATTTTCAGATCGAAGCGCTGAAAAGGACCGTTGACGAAGGATTTATGTTAAAGCCTGAAAATTACATGCGAACCGGTCAACTTGTTGAGGTCTGTGACGGGCCTTTAAAGGGAATTAAAGGGAGAATTCAACGGATTGAAAATGAAAACCGTTTTATCATTTCACTGGATGTTATCCAGGCATCTTATCAGGTTCGGATTGATCCCGCAATATTGAAACCGGTTTCGGAAGATAAAAAAACAAGACATATTTCACTACCTTTAGGAATGTAATTATGGCGACATTTTTTTATAATACAATGACACGAAGGAAAGAAGAATTCAAGCCGATTAGTTCCGGTCAGATAAAAATGTATACTTGCGGTCCAACCGTTTATAATTTTGCACATATCGGGAATTTCAGAGCCTATATCTTTGAAGATCTCTTAAGACGCTATTTGAAATTTAAAGGCTATAAAGTTACTCAGGTGATGAATATTACCGATGTGGATGATAAAATTATCCGGGATGCAAATAAATCCGGCGCCTCGATAAAAGAATTTACCAAAACCTACCGGAATGCTTTTTTTGAAGATCTCGATATACTGGGGATTAAACGGGCGGAATATTACCCGGCGGCAACAGAACATATCTCTGAAATGGTTCAATTAGTTCAAGCGCTTCTTGAAAAAGGCGTTGCATACCGGACGGAAGACGGATCAATATATTTCAAAGTGTCGGAATATCCGGATTACGGTAAATTAGCCCATCTGAATATTGATGAGATGCGGCGCGGTTCGCGGGTCCAAAATGATGAGTACGAAAAAGAGGAAATCCGGGATTTTGCACTGTGGAAGGGCTGGAAAGAGGAAGACGGGTCGGTGTATTGGGATACTGAAATCGGTAAAGGTCGTCCGGGCTGGCATATTGAATGTTCAGCCATGAGTATGAAATATCTGGGACATCATTTTGACATCCATACCGGCGGCGTTGACAATATTTTTCCTCATCATGAAAATGAAATTGCCCAAAGTGAAGCCGCTACCGGTGAGAAATTCGTCAATTACTGGCTGCACTGCGAACACCTGATGGTGGAAGGGGATAAAATGAGCAAATCCGCCGGCAATTTCTATCGTCTGCGGGAGTTGCTGGATAAAGGTATTGATGCAACAGCGATCCGGTATGTCCTCTTAAGCACCCACTACCGCCAGAAACTGAATTTTACTTTCGACAAGCTGGAAGCCGCTGCGAAAAGCATTACCCGCCTGAGGGATTTCAAAAAATCCATATCGGGTGATTTTAAAAGCGGCTTATTACAAGTCAATGATAGCGTTGAAAAATATATGGCTGAATTTGAAGCGGCGCTGGATGACGACCTGAATATCTCCGGAGCGCTGGGCGCAGTCTTTTCATTGATACACGAAATCAATAGCTACCGGCAGGATAATGCACTTACTAATCAAGACGCCGCGGCGATCCTAAAGTCACTTGCAAGAGTTGATTCGATTTTGAATGTTCTTACGGAAAAAGAAGCAGAATTGGCGGATGATGAGAAGCGGCTAATTAACGCCCGAACAAATGCCCGCAAGGAGCGCAACTGGGGGGAGGCGGATCGGATTCGCGATGAATTATTGAACAGGGGAATTGTTTTGGAAGATACGCCTAAGGGTACGGTGTGGAAGCGGAAAATCGGCACAAAACAGCAGTGATTTATATAAAATATTTTTTGAAATATAGTTACTGAAATTATTCTGCTCTATAACGGAAAATAAAAAACACCAATTTATCGATGGTCAGGTGAGCAGTCCCGGAACAAGGCAAAATACAATCTCAAAACCGCCAATATGTTATCCCGATAGTATGATAAATCATTTGCGCTACGTAATGAATATAAACATGAATATTAAGATATCTCCAGCCATTGAAAAATTAAATATCACTGAAAAAACAAAAGCGCTAATTGGATTAATGGAAGAAATAAGGACAGGAGAATAAAATTATGGCATTTATTAATGAAGATGAGTGCGTTTTCTGTGGGGCATGTATTGACGAATGTCCAGTAGATGCAATTCATGAAGACGATAGCGGATATTGTTATATAGACGATGACGGTTGTATGGGATGTGGCGCTTGTATAGATGTCTGTCCGGTAGAAGCAATTTCTATGGATGGAAATGAATATTATGGTTATTTATCAAGCGAATTTGATACTTTATCATTTTGGAATGAATCGGTAGAAACATGGAACAACGTACCATATTTAGAAGGTGGTTATACTACACAAGGAGTAGACTGCTCATTTTTAGTCTATCTTATTTATTCTGAAAATGGTTTATATTATCCATATTATACTACGTCGGCATTTATAAATAATGATAATCCTTATTTTTTTGAAGTTCTTTCCCCTCTGGAAGGTGATGTTGTAATTTGGCCGGGTCACCACATGGGAATTTATATTGATGGCCCTGATTACCCAGGTCAGCATCTTTATAGCGCCACAGAAAGTGAGGGTGTCAGAGTTACTACTTACAACTATTGATCAAAAAGATTTGGACAACCCCGTTATTTTAGACGACATACAGGCGGAGGAGGATAATTGAAAACTTTTATCATAACTCTTAATATTTTGTTGTGCACATCTTTGCTCCTTCATGCGCAAGCACAGAATAGCAAGATCAATAATAAATTTTCAGGGACCTGGATAAATTCAAAATTCGCAAATAAATTACAATCAGGCTATACACCGTATGAAGCGACTTCCATGCAGCCAACAATAAGCGCCATATGTTTCTCTGCTCGTGGTGATAGTTTATTATTTATTTATAATTTTCATGAAACAAATTGGTATAGATTCCGTAGGATTGATGATACACAAATAGTTACTTTGAAAAGATATCCACATAGTAAAATTGTTTACCGATTATTTATTGAGAAGAGAAAAGATGATTATTGTCTTATATTTTGCGATGGTAAAGATTCGGTGGAATTTTCTTTTTATGAACAGGAGTATCCTTCAGTGCGGGTTCCTTCGGAGTTAATCAATAAAACCTGGTTATCGGGAGAATATGTGCCGGAAAACAACAAATCACGGGTAATGTTTTACGACAATGAGAAAACGACCGGATTAAACAACTACGTTTTCTATAAAGTTGCATATGATTTCCAGGGTCCACCGGGTTATGATTATATAAAGTTTTATCCTGGAGACAGTCGTGCAATATATGACATTTATGCATGGCATTTTAATAAAGATACATTGATACTATCTAAAATATTTATTGACGAAAGATTTAATTTTAGTAAAGACACACTTCAGATAAAATTAATAAAGAAGAGTAATTAATTCAAAATATTTTTTTCCCGTTTCATTGCATTGGAGCGGGAGTTGAATTTTTCTGAATAGACAAGTATCCAGGGAATACCTGATTTGGTTGATTTTGTCCAACCGTCGTTGTGATGGATTAGACGGAGGTGTAAATCATGAGTGTACCCTATATAATATTTATTTCTTGATTTAGAATAGATGATGTAGACGAAATAATCCATGGTAAGCTATAATTTATTTTAAGCGGGGCCGACGAGACTTCCCGACCCGTCGGGACAACTTCCGGCGTGGTTATTTTGATTCTATTAGAGATTCGATATACTTTTGGCTTTTCATGCGCTTGATTTCTTTTTCCCGTTTCATTGCATTGGAGCGGGAGTTGAATTTTTCTGAATAGACAAGTATCCAGGGAATACCTGATTTGGTTGATTTTGTCCAACCGTCGTTGTGATGGATTAGACGGAG
>JAGHBC010000123.1 GCA_021161185.1 Fidelibacterota bacterium | reverse complement strand
TTGTAATCACATAGATATCCGTAAATAATCGTGGAAAATATTTGATAATCCTGGAAGGTAACATTTGAACCCATCTGAAGTGATAATCCTGATTTTATCCGTTGTGCAAACCCAAGTTTCTTCATTATTGCTCGGTCGATTTGGTATTTTGGTGCTTAAAGGTTATACTATAGGCAAGGATAGTATATATAAATCAGGAGCACAGATGACTTCATTATTTAATCACATTGTCAATAATAATTCGATAAAAAAGAAGAAACTACGGGAAGTATTTGAAATTTCGGAAGCAGAACTTGAGGAAATCTTTAAAGATAAATACAGTGACTTGTGGATTTCAAACCCGGCAGTGTACCGGATATTAAAAAAATCTGCGGATGTTGAGAATGCCCGATCAAATCTTTTTGATTACCTTAATTCTAAGGAAAAATATTTTTTTAATATGAACACAAAATTGCACTCTTTGGAAAAAGTGGTGATTCAGGATAGTATTGCGGTATTGAAAAAAATTATTTCCGTGAGTAGTGAAATTATAACAGGAACCAGCGCTTTGCAAATATTGTTCAATATGGCAAATGGGCTTGCAAATGTAACTGATGTATCCGAGGGATTTATCTTAGAGTTTATTCATCTGTTTCGGGCGGTAAGTGGATTGTCGGGGATTTATCCGAATGATGACATACCGGCCAGAGAACCGGAATTTATATCAAAGAGAGGACGCGATGCCGCCATATCCAGATCAAATCTATTAGATCGTGAAGAAGAGAATACGGAGACGGTGTTTCTGAAATATCCCAATGGCTTGCAAGCCGATGTTATCAAAGATCGTGAGACTCATAAAAAAAGGCTTTTGGAATATTTTAATGCCACAGAAGATGATTGGCAAAATTATCACTGGCAGATTAAACATGTTATTCGAAAAGCGGATACATTAAAACAGATAATCGAGTTAACTGAAGAGGAAGAAAAATCGATCCGCTTAGCCAACCAAAATAGGATACCCTTTGGAATAACACCCTATTATGTATCGTTAATGGATAAAAATCCGTCGCGGAAACGGGATCATGCGGTACGGGCCCAGGTAATACCGCCGATGCATTACTGTCGCACCATGGTGGGAAACAGAGCACAGCGATCAGAATTACTCGACTTTATGGGCGAACATGACACCTCTCCGGTTTCATTGGTGACGCGTCGATATCCTCAAATAGCAATTATTAAACCCTTTAATACCTGTGCTCAAATATGTGTTTATTGCCAGAGAAATTGGGAAATAAACCAGGTGCTTGACCCCCACGCTGCGCCAAAAGTGAATACCCTGGAGACAGCCCTTAAATGGTTTGAAGACCATCCGGCAATTCGGGACGTGTTAATTACCGGCGGAGATCCGCTGATTATGAGTGACGCAAAGCTCGATTATATTCTGAGTCGTATTGCCGGGATGGATCATGTTCAGAGAATTCGAATCGGGACACGTACTCCGGTTGTACTGCCACAGCGAATTACAGATCATCTAGTGGATATTCTGGACCGATACCACATATTTGGCAAGAGAGAGGTTGTCATTGTAACTCATTTTGAGCATGTATGGGAGATTACTCCCGAGGCGGTTGGCGCCATAGAAAAAATCAGGAAAAAAGGTATGGGAGTCTATAACCAGGCTGTTTTTACATTTGAGAATAGCCGCCGGTTCGAACTTGTAGCCCTGCGTAGATTACTACGGCTGGCTGGTGTTGATCCATATTATACTTTTAATGCTAAAGGAAAAGACGAGACCAGAGATTACCGAGTGCCAATTGCCCGTCTGCTTCAGGAACGCAAGGAAGAAGCCCGTTTGATGCCCGGTATGGATCGCACCGATGAACCTGTCTTCAATGTGCCGCGCCTGGGCAAGAATCACCTGCGGGCGGGGCAGGATCGCCAAATATTAACAATCCTCCCCGATGGACGGCGTGTTTATGAATTTTTACCCTGGGAAAAAAATATCATGCTGGTTCCAACCTATATTTATACCGATGTGTCAATATTCGACTATCTCAGGATACTAAAACATCGTGGCGAGAATATTGATGATTACAATACTATCTGGTATTATTACTAATCAGTTCATCTAAATTGATGTTCTATTAATCACCTTTTCTTTTTGTTCAGCAGCGGAAATTTGCGAGTATTTGCGAGCAAACACTTGATAATGCTTGAAAAAAGTGCTAATATTCACGCTGTATTTTTGAAAATAAATTAAGAGGTTCTAATGTCTAAATATGTCTATTTATTTGGGGCTGGAAAAGCCGAAGGAAGAGCATCCGATAAAAATCTTTTGGGAGGCAAGGGCGCCAATCTTGCCGAAATGAACTTAATCGGAGTTCCGGTTCCTGCCGGATTCACTATCACCACGGAAGTATGCGGTCTCTACACCAAAGAGGGACCAACTAAAACCGTCGCGATGATTAAGGAACAGGTCGAAGCCGGTATGGCAGAAGTTGAAAAAATCATGGGCTCAAAATTTGGCGACAGTGAAAATCCACTGCTTGTTTCGGTACGCTCCGGTGCCCGTGCTTCTATGCCCGGCATGATGGATACCGTTTTGAATCTTGGCTTAAATGAGAATACCGTTGCCGGATTGGCAAAGAAATCCAAAAATGAGAGATTTGCCTGGGATTCTTACCGTCGGTTTGTGCAGATGTATGGTGATGTAGTGCTTGGCATGAAGCCGGAAAGCAAAGAAGATATTGATCCCCTTGAAGAAATTATTGAAGCTGTTAAGGCGAAAAAAAATATTAAAAACGATACGGAATTGACGATTGACGATTTGAAAGAATTAGTCGTTAGCTTTAAAAAAGCCGTTAAAAAAGTAACCGGTCATGATTTTCCGACCAATCCCTGGGACCAGCTCTGGGGCGCCATTGAGGCGGTTTTTGGCAGTTGGAACAATGAACGGGCAGCTGTATACCGGAAGTTAAATGGTATTCCTGGAGAATGGGGTACCGCTGTGAATGTCCAGGCTATGGTTTATGGTAATATGGGTGAAAATTCCGCTACCGGTGTTGCTTTTACCCGCGACGCCGCCACCGGCGAGGATATTTTCAATGGTGAATATCTGATCAATGCCCAGGGCGAAGACGTGGTGGCTGGTATCCGGACGCCACAGCAAATTACTCTGGAAGGTTCCAAGCGCTGGGCAAAACTTGCCGATGTTTCCGAAGAAGACAGGAAAAAGAATTATCCCTCTCTTGAAGAAACTATGCCGGAAGTTTATAAACAATTGGTCAAAGTTGAAACCAAACTGGAAAATCACTATAAAGATATGCAAGACCTGGAATTTACTATTCAGAATGGCAGGCTCTGGTTATTACAGACACGTACGGGCAAACGGACAGGAGCCGCTATGGTCCGTATCGCTATGGAAATGCTGGAACAGGGTATGATTGATGAAAAAACCGCTTTAACTCGGGTAGAACCAAACCGGCTCGATGAACTTCTTCATCCGGTTTTTGATACCGCCGCGCTTGATAAAGCCAAAATCATTGCCAAAGGTCTCCCGGCTTCTCCGGGCGCCGCAAGTGGTAAAATTGTATTCCTTGCCGATGAAGCCCAGGAGTGGGCTAAAAAAGGCGAGCCGGTTATATTGGTTCGTATTGAAACTTCCCCGGAGGATCTAGCAGGAATGAATGTCGCCAACGGTATTCTGACTGCCCGTGGAGGTATGACATCCCACGCTGCGGTGGTTGCCCGTGGTATGGGAAAATGCTGTGTTTCCGGTGCCGGTTCGATTACAATAGATTATAAAAGTCGTACAATGACGTCGAATGGTGTCACATATAAAGAAGGTGATTGGATTTCCCTGAACGGCTCTACCGGTGATGTATTGGAAGGCAAAGTTGAAACCAAAGATCCTGAACTCAGTGGGTATTTTGGAAAGATCATGGACCTCTGCGACAAATATGCCAGAATGCAAGTTCGCACTAACGCCGATACACCGCAGGATTCTAAGGTCGCCCGGGATTTTGGAGCACAAGGTATCGGTCTTTGCCGGACAGAGCATATGTTTTTTAAAGGCGACCGGATTAAATCTGTCCGGGAAATGATTTTAGCTGAAGACGAAGTCGGTCGTCGTATTGCGTTAGAAAAACTTTTGCCTATGCAGCGTACCGATTTTGAAGGTATTTTCGAAGTTATGCACGGATTGCCCGTAACGATACGCTTACTCGATCCGCCACTGCATGAATTTGTACCCCATGAGGAAGCCAATCAGCGCGAAATGGCTGTTGAAATGGGTATATCACCCGAAGAGGTGAAAAATAAAGTCGAGTCTCTGGCGGAATTTAACCCCATGCTCGGTCATCGCGGTTGTCGCCTTGGCAATACCTATCCTGAAATCACTGAGATGCAGGCTCGTGCTATTATCGAGGCAGCATTGAATTGTAAAGCCAAAGGCATCGATGTCAAACCGGAAATTATGGTGCCCCTGATCGGTACGCAAAAGGAATATCAGATGCAGGAAAAGATCATTCGTAGTACAGCAGAAAAAGTATTTGAAGAAACCGGTGACCGGATTGATTACCTCGTTGGTACGATGATCGAAATCCCACGGGCAGCTTTAACTGCCGATGAAATTGCCGAAACAGCGGAATTCTTCTCGTTTGGTACAAACGATCTGACTCAGATGACTTTCGGGTATTCCCGCGACGACGCCGGTAAATTTCTGCCGATTTATATCGACAAAGGGCTCCTGAGCGCTGATCCTTTCCAGATACTGGATCAGACAGGCGTCGGACAGCTGGTGGAAATGGGAACAAAAAAAGGACGCAGCACCCGCCCGAACCTGAAGGTTGGTATCTGCGGCGAACACGGTGGCGAACCTACATCCGTTAAATTCTGTCACAGAGTCGGCATGAATTACGTTTCCTGCTCACCCTATCGGGTACCGATTGCCCGCCTCGCAGCAGCTCAGGCCGCGATTGAGCAAAGTTAATTAAATTATATTTTATTAGTATAATTGATGAGAGACCGGCTATTTGCCGGTCTCTTTTGTTTTATATCAAATTTTTACCTCATTGAAATAGGTAAATGAATACAATTCTGAGTTCACTAAAAAAAGTAAAAAAACCGGAACAAGAAACTTCCAATTGATCGGAGAAACGGTTGAAGAGATAATATAGTGTAATATTTACCCACGACTTCTCCGGGAGTCCCCATTGGGAAAGTCTTAATAACATATATAGTGATATAACTGTTTCACCGGTTTCTGAATATTTCATAATGTGCTTAAAATTTCACGCTTTCTTAAGCAGACTCATTTATTATTAGTTGTGTCTTCTTTGGTAAATAACAGCAGTATACTTGCTAAAGCCGTCAAAATAATGCTCAGATAAAAGGGCGCAAACATATTGCTTATCGTTCCAAATCTATTTAGCGAGATAAAGAGATGGACGAAGGGACGATTAGCGGTTAAAAGGTATCCACCCACTGAAATATCTTAAAAATTGCAGTTTATCAGGTGTACAAAAATAGGGTTAACCATAAATCTGTTTTGGCTGACTAAAAATTTATCTTGACAAAATAAAATGCGTACACTATTTTATCTTTGTAAAAATTATCTGTTTGGCGCAAAACATACGATAATTGAAAGGTTTAAGCGATTTTCCATTAATTAAGGAGGCTTAAGATGATTGTTTTTAAAGTCAAAGCCCGGAGCGAATGATTGGGCATTTACTCCGGGCCAGATCGCAGGTAATCTCAAAAGAGATTACACAAGTCCCAAATGATTGTAGAGAAAAATTCTTTGAAATCAAAATTGATGGTTTCGTAAAAAGTCTGGGGAGTGTCATTCTGAGTGATAACAAAGAATCTCTAATGCCTTTACGAACAATATTATGGAGATTCTTCACTTCGTTCAAGAATGACATATTTTCCCCTTTTTACGAAACCATCAATTTTGGAATTTAAAAATGAAGAAGTATTTTTTAATTTCATTATTGTTAGTTTTAGCGTTTCTTATCGTGCATTGCAGCAAAGATAATATAACTTCTCCCCAGGAAAATGTGCAGATGGGCGAAGTGGTTTTTGATGAAGCAGACGCCGACGTATATCAAGGATCCTTAGCTAAAGGGAGTTTAAATCTTATAAACGAGATTCGATTGAAGTATTTTGCAAAGGCAATAGCAATAACTCTTGAGAGTCCCAAAATAC
>JAGHBC010000102.1 GCA_021161185.1 Fidelibacterota bacterium | reverse complement strand
GCCTTAAACTTCCAAATTTATCGACGAGAAAAGGCGTTCATTGCATACAATTGTTATATCGCATTTAACTTATTCATTTAAGATTTCATCAATTAATTCTTTACTTAAAATAACATATATGATTAGTTGCGTTTATCATCTCTTTCCACATGCCTAATATTAGGAATTTATTCCTACATTTAGCCATTTTTATTTCAACTTCCTAATATTAGGAAGTTGCTTGTTCCTAATACTGGGTATTTTATTTTTCAACAATTCTATTCTCCAATCCAGGATTTACAACATCACCGTGGAAAATATTCCACAATATTTTTCCTTTATCCCAACTGCCGTCTGTGGATCGAATTACCTTTTGCAGACGTTTTTCGTCATACTGTTCCATCAACTTTTTCGTGCCTGGCGAGCCTGATATTAACGTTTTATGAGTAATATAAGCCATAATCAAAACAACAATATTAAAATCCGGATTCAAATGCAAGTAAATACTATCCGACCCATGACATCTTTAACAGGTTCATCGTTCATAATAACACAAACGATTTTTTTTCGGTTGCAGAAAGTTTGACGCAGATTCACTATTTTCGTAGAGGCTACGAAGTGTAACCCCGTAGCCAGACTAAAAAGGTTAACCACCCAATTTCCCAGCAGATTATCACCAAACGAGAAGATAACTCGCGCGCATCTTACATGGTTGAGTAGCTATCTGCAATTTACTTTCAAAATTGAAATTAATGATCGCAGAGATTCACGCCGCACTCCAGCGTTCCGGAGAGATAGGTTTTCACAATCTCATCGGGATCGGCAATATCGACGCCAAAATAGACGTCAATCTGGTTTTGGTGAAACAGCGCTTGCGCACGGTTGCCCATCCCGCCACCGACAATCACATTCACGCCCAGTTCATGCAACCATTGAGGAAACACACCGGGTTCATGAGGCGGGGGCGTTACCATCTCCGACTTGACAATTTTTTCACCATCCACCTCGTAAATTCCAAATTGTTCACAATGTCCAAAGTGAGCGGATAATTTCCCGCCTGTTAAAGGTATTGCTATCTTCATATCAACTGCTCCTTTCCATTTTTTAATTTGATTTCAAACTTAATACAAAGGGTATTGAACCCAGCGCTCCGCCGGCTGCGATTTTATAGGTTAATTCCAGACCGATTTTGTCCGCCGCCAGCCCTATCAATAAAACCATTATGGAGTTCAACACAAAACTGATAGTCATGTAAATCCCGTTAATAAAAGACATGTGTTTCGTATCGAGATCATGAACCAGAGCCAATAACACCGGTCCACTGGCAAAAAGGAAAAATCCGGTAACAATTAATATCGGCACGGCTAAAATACCGTTAGATGTGATCAATAGCCACATCAAGATCGGGTTCATAACGGCGATAATCAACAGAGCATTTTTCCTCCCAATTTTATCTGAAATAATTCCGGCAAAAAATGTTCCGCCGGCGCCGGCAAACTGCAGCAGCGACAAGGCGCTGCCAGCCAGCCATAGCGTTGCACCCCGAGAGGTCAGATAAGTGGGCAGATAAATAGTTAACGCCGATTTCATCCCGGCTCGAAAAAATATAAACCCGCCAATGGATATAAAAAACGGTATTAATTCCACAAAAGTCTTCCGGGTGCCTATCCCTTTTTCCCTTTTAAAATCCTTTTTTATCTCAATTCTGTGTAAACGAAAATAGAGAATAACAGAAGCCGCCAATCCAAAAGGTATCAGCCGATAAGTTCCCTCCAGCCCCCATAGAGAAACAGCGCCCAAAATCGTTAGCGGGCCAAGTGTTCTGGCCAGCTCCCCGCCCAGCATATAATAGCTCATTCCCTTGCCGATCTGCTGGCCGGAGATTCGCTTGACCATTACTGGCGACGGCACATGAAAAAGCGTCGAGCCGATACCAGCCATAAATATTAAAATCGCCAATGCAATGTAATGCGGCGCAACGCCTAACAGGCTCATGGATACTGCGGATATCGTAGGGGCAATAATTATAAAATACCGAACACAGATTCTGTCAGCTAATAAACCGATAAATGGGCTCGCAAGAGCCGGTATTTTGCGAAAGACATCCAGCAATCCGGCCATCAGCAGGGATATTCCCAGCTTATCAATTATCAACGGCAGAATCGGCGCCAAAAATGATGCATAGATATCATGCACCAAATGAGCAACTGATACCGTAATGATATTGTCAATCTGAAATGCCTGCTCTTTTTTCGTCAAATTCAAAATCCTAATGTCTGCATCTTTCGATGAATGAAACAAGCCTTGTACTAAGACCTCTGCTTATCTTGTATAGCAGTTTCAGGGACTGTATTATTAATTCTCTACAATTACAAATTAGAGATATTGGCTGGGTTGTTCTCTGAGTTCACCAAGCAAGCTCTTGATTTTTTCCAGCAATGTCTCCGGATTTACCGGTTTATCCAAGAAAACATCCACCGGCAGATAGTCCTTATCCGGTGCAAATCGGTAAGGTACCTGTTTGCGGTCATGGATACAGCTCAGGATAATAATCGGTAATGTAGTCAATTCCAGTTTTTCACGGATATCTCTGGCTAATTGAAACCCCTCAAAATCCGTCGGCATCATAACATCCAGAATAATTAAATCGGGGCGATTCGTTTGAACTTTTCGAAGTCCTGCTTCCGGTGTCGCCGCCGTATCAACTACATATCCGTTTTGTTCAAAAAACAGGGTCATAATCTCTAAAAAATCGGTATCATCATCAATAAATAATAGACGGTTCATAATGTCTCCTTTGCCTTTACCGTTTTACTGATGGCTGCTTCTGCTGCATTGACAATGCCGTATGCAATTGGAGATGCGGTAATCAGGGGATGCGTTCCCGACTGAAACATGGCGATCTGTTCGGCTGTCATTCGGTTCTGGACACAGGCGGAAATGGCGTTCATTGTCTCACCGACACTGGCATCGCCCCGAACCTGACCACCCAACAGAACACCGGAATTGATCTCAAATACCAGCTTGATCTTGATTTTCGCTGCACCCGGCAGTTTTCCGGGATGACGATTGATGCTTTCATTAACAGCGCTGATAACGTTGTATCCGTGGGCTTTTGCCATTTTCTCCGTTAGTCCGGCAGTCCCCAGAGCCAGATCACCCACAGCGGTTCCCCACACACCAACGGTACCCGGTGTTTCACGCTTAATGCCAAATACATTAGCGCCGGCGACCCGGGCTTCCAGCGTTGCAATTGAGGCTAATCTCAAGGCTGAAGAATTGCCACCGAAGAACGATACTTTTTCGGCGCAATCTCCACAGGCAAAAATACTAGGATCGCTGGTTCGCATGGCACGATCAACCACGATTCCACCGGTCAGACCAATGCGTAAACCGATTTTTTTCGCCAGATCGGCATTGGCAACCGCACCGATCCCCAAAATTACAATATCCGCTGCAATCGTTTTGCCGGTAGATAGCGTCACACTCTCAACATGCTCACCGCCGTCAATAGAAACAACCTTCGAGCCAGTATAAATATTTACCCCGCGTGACTGAAGCTGCTGTTCCATTTCCACACAAAATTCCTCATCATAAGACTGATAGAGACAGTGCTTTTCAATTTCAATGACACTAACGTTTTCAACTCCGGACTTATTAATTTCGTCACTGATTTCAATTCCGATGAAACCGCCACCGATAACTACCACATTTTTAACAGACTTTAATTTTTCCTGCATATCCGTCAAGTATTGAACATCCTTAATAACGGCATATACGCCTTCCTTATCGTGTCCCTGAATCGGTGGCATAGCCGGATAACTGCCGGTACCCAGAATTAATTTTTCATAACCAAATTTCTCTTTTTCCGTTTCCACAACTCTATTTTTCCGGTCGATATTCATAACCCGGGCAATATACAAACCGAGATTCATTTTTTCATAAGCCATATCGGGAACCAGATTTTCACGAGGATTTTCCAGTGAACCGAAGATATAGGGAATACCACAGGGAATCAGCACCCTTTCTTCTTTGCGAATTACCAGAATTCGTTTGTTCGGATAATGGCGCCGAACTGTTTGGGCCGCCGTCAATCCGGCAGCGCTTCCACCTACCACAATCACATCATACTTTTCCATTTCTTAACCTTTCCAATAAATTATTTAATTTAATACTTGTTTTAATAAATTTTAAACTTATCCGAACGCGATTGTAAATTCCATTTGCCAATGCCATTATTTTCAAGGACATTTTGCATTGGTCTAATATCCCAATCCCCAAAATAGCATCCCGACAATTAATCCAACCATCACATTGATACTTTTCACCAACAGAAACGAGCGTTTCGATTCTGCCAGCAGGGGAAGCATACCGTGACCGTCCTGGACAATGGAACTTGCCAGTAAGATACTGAAAGGAATCTGATTCTTAAAAAAAAGTGTTACAAAAATCATATGAGGGCCGGATTCCGGAATAATCCCAACCAAAACCGCAATTACTAATATCATTAACGTGTTACTTTCGATCAATGATTGTAAATCGATATGTTGGATTGCCAATTGAATCACCAATAATGCGGAAAAAGTCCATATAAATATTTTGGGAATGTGGACCTTAACAATATGATTCCATAAATGCTCTTGCAGGAAATGTTCGGGCACGGTAGTTACCACAAACAGAGAGATTAAAGAGGTTGCCATAACTGTAATTTTAATCCAGTTCCACTTTTCCGGACCTATTCCACCGAAGAGCAGCCCAAAAATATAAAACAACAGGATAGCTGTTAGTAGCGCCCTCTCCATGGTAGGGTTTTTTAATTGTTTGGCAATATGCCCTTTGGGATAACAGATACACCTATCCTCCTCATGAAGCGGAAGGCTGCGCTCCGGCAGTATTATTTTTAGAGATTTTCCGGGAATAAATTTATCAACCAAAAAGCCACTCAACGCACCGATAATAAAAATAATCCCCGTTAACAGCAATGCCTTACCAGGGAACATCGCAAACATTAAAAAAGCCTCGTCGCCACTGGTGGCAATCATCGCCGCCACAACAGCCCCCAGCGAGACGACCCTGTGCGAATAGAGCGCAACTACCGTAAAAGCGCCCAGACAGCCGGGCGTGGCTCCAAGCAATGCTGCAATTAAATACTGCCCCCATGGTCTCTCTTTGATAGCATCCCGCCAGGTACCTTTTGTCTGGATATTGATATACTCGATTACCAGCATCATCGTAAAAATGAAACCGGTAATCATCATGCTCTCTTTAAACGTCTCAATAAACGCCATTGTCATTCCTCTTCTTTTATTTCAAAAAGATTTCCGGATTTGTCTTTAACAAAAACAATGTCAAAAGGTTCGCGTTCAATCACAATACAAGGATACCTGTTTTCCTGTGCTTTTTTTATTATCTGTTCTCTATTCTCAACCATAATGCAAATATGTTCATAATTTTGCTTATTGTCTATTTTACTGATAAACAATTCTATTGTAAAATCTTTATTATCTACAAGAGCTACTTCTACATCCCTTTCTATGTTGAAAATTTTTTCAGAAAGAAAGGCGGAAATTGTGAATATTTTTATTAATTCAAACCCTAGAATATTTTTATAAAAATTTTCTACTTCTGCTTTATCTTTAATTGTAATTCCAATATGATGGAACATTTAACTCTCCTTTTTCGCTTCAATACACACAAAGCTGCCTTTTCCGTAGCCTTCTTTAATTTTCTGTACAAAATTTATTTTACTTAAATTGCCAAAAACAGTTTGTGTTATTCTGCCAATACTAAACCCTTGTTTTTTAAGTAAATTTATTATTTTTCCGGTAGAATAGAAAGTCGCATAACGATAAAAAGGATTTTCATTTTTATGTTTTTGATAAATTTTACCAAGTGGGCTGTTTTTATCTACAAAACCGATAATGAATGAACCGCCTGGTTTTAGAATTCTGTTAATTTCTCCAAAACTTTTTAAGACATCATCAAGAAAACAAATCGTGGTTACCATTAATGCAAAATCATAATCTTCCGATGGAAGAGGCAGATTTTCTCCGATTCCATCAATTACCTGCAAACCTCTTTGTTTTGCTAATTTTCTCATTTTTTCTGATGGTTCAACTCCTTCTTTAATATTGAGAGGTTTCGCAAATAAGCCGCTCCCAATACCCACTTCAATTCCTTTCTTACCCAAAGGGATAAGATTTTTTATTGCATTCAATTCAGATTTGTAGGCATATTTATTTTCTGTAAACCAGTTTTCGTATTGCTCAATATTTTCATCGAAGGGTTTAGTTATTGCCACTTTAATAAACCTTTTATATTTAGAGATTGATACCTTTCAGAATAATATCATCTTCCTGCACACCAATATTTGTCGCTATTATTTTACACTTCACTTTCAGAAGAAAAAATAGAGAACGATCAACACCGGAAAGCCCTTCATAATTTCCCTGTCCTTTGCTGATTATTAAATCAGCGTTGTTGAATATATCGATAAATTTTTCATTACATAAATCCAAAATTGTTCCCGGAGCAGTGGTTCCGGACGATACAATTTTTGCCACTTTATCAATTCCTATAAAACGGGCTTCTTCTTTGGTTACATCGTTTATAACCGGTATTTCACGAACAACATAGGTAACAGGTTTATTTAGTTCTTCTATAAGAATCTTATCAAAGACCGCTTCCCCTGCATTGTCGCCGATATACAGAATATTTTCAGCATTATTTAAAGCAGTTTTAAATTTAGAATAGTCAAATACAGCAAAATCCTGAGTTAATATTTTCTTAATCTCATTGACGATATCGAATTCTTTATTGACTCCCAAATCAATAACGTTACCGGTTATTGCGAAACGGATTGCAACAAGCAATCGGTCCTCTGAATTACTTACTTTTTCCTTTAATTCCGGATACAGTAATAACGCTTTTTCAACATTAGTTCTTTTTATTTTTTTATAAGGATCTTTATTTCCGGTTATTTGACTGATTTTTTGATATATCAGCATTCCTGTTTCCGGGGGCGTATTCTCCAGCGGAATATCTTTTAACATCATCCCAACATCATCTAAAAGTTGCTTTAATATTTTCTCGTCATCTGTGGCAACTCGCCCCGCCCTGAGCGTTTGTTGTAAAAAACAGGGTAGGCAATCAAGATAAGTTTTCATACGTCACTCACATTTTCCAAATATATTTTTCTTCCATAAGGCTGAAAATATTTTGTACCTCTGCCATTTTTAATAATATCTAAAATTCTTACATTATTTTTTTCAAAAACAGTTCCAAAGATAATTTTTATATCCCAACAATCAAAAATTTGCCTGCTCATAATCGATGATGGACCTAATAGAAAAATATCACACTGTTCTTTCGAATTTCCAATAATCTCTTCAAATGTGTCATTAAATATTGTTGTAGAAGAAAGAATCACGGCATCGCATTTTCTTAAATAATCTGACTTTTTTAAACCTGAAATCAAAACCGAATCATCTTTTAAATAATCGAATACGGAAAGAGATATGTTATCTTCTCCAAATTTTCGAACTATTGGTTTAAAAAGACCTATCATTACGATACTTTGATTATCCTGAATTCTACTGCCAAAATTAGCGCATACGCCAATATTTCCATTTTTTAGCATAACCGCAGTGTATCTTGTTCCGGTTGTAATTGATATGATTTTGGAAATATCAAGACCGTACTTATCAAAAAGTAATCTCAACGGTTCAATATTTGAGTCTTTTATCAATTTGCCTCTCACTTTATTTAAAATATTTTTCCATTCTGTCAAAAGCCTTGTTTATCATCTCTTCGGAAACGCAGAAAGAGAGTCGTAAATGACGTTCGCCTGTAGGTCCAAAAGCAATACCCGGCGTTGTCGATACCTGAATATTCTTTAATAATTTTTTACAAAATGCTAATGAATCGCGACCTTCGTCCAGAAGAATTTTTGGAAACATTAAATAGGAACCGCTAGGTTTGACATAATCGAATACATGGTTCAGGTGATCCAGCCGCTCACACATCAAATTCCGGGCATTGAGATAATGCTGCCTGAATTCAGCCACACATTCCTGACTGCCCTGCAGCGCTGCAATGGCAGCATATTGCGATACAACCGGAGCGCATATTGCCAATGGAATGTGGGCTTTTTTGATTTGAGCAATAATCATTTCGTCGGCATGGACATAGCCGACCCGCCATCCCGTCATCGCATAAGTCTTGGTAAATGTGTACGTACTGATGACATGTTTTCCCATCCCCGGAATGGAGGCTACGCTAAAATGCCTGTTGTCATCGAAAACAAAATATTCATAGGCTTCATCGGTAATAATCGTCAGGTCGTGTTCGAGCGCAATGCTGGCCAGTTGACGCAGCTGCTCCTCGGGAAAAACCGTACCTGTGGGATTATTCGGACTGCAATACATTATTGCTTTTGTTTTTGACGTAATAGATTTTTTTACGGCTTGAATATCAAGGGCAAAATTTTCTTCTTCAATTAAAGGAACTAAAACGGGTTTTCCGGATGCTAATTCGACCTGGCGTATATGCGTGGAATAAGTTGGCGTGGGAAGAATAACTTCATCGCCCGGATCGATCGTTGCCAGAACCGCCGCGGCCAGACCTTCAATTGCACCAACCGTCACTAATAATTCATTTATAGTTGCATCGATACTGTTATCGCGTTTCAATTTTTTTACAATTTCTTCTCTTAATACAGGAAGTCCATCGCTTTGAGAATATCCACCGGTTAAACCTTCTTTAATAGCTGAAATAGCTGCATTATTAATGTGTTCGGGAGTTCCGCTTGTAGGTTTTGCCCAGGATAAAAACGCCACCTCGTCATAGCGCTTTGACAAGCGTGTCATTTCATGAATTGCGGATTTAGGGATACGTGTTACACGTTCTGATTGCTTCATTTGATAGATACCATAATGTTTAAATTTTCGTTAATATCTCGGCGCCCCCCGACGTCACCAGAACTGTATGTTCAAATTGAGCGCTGGGATATCCATCGGCGGTTCTGACTGTCCAGCCGTCAAGCAATGAAATATTTATATCGCTTTTTCCCATATTGATCATCGGCTCAATCGTGAAAATCATACCCTTTTTGAGTTTTATCTTGTTTTCCTGCATAAAATAATGAGCAACAAAAGGTTTTTCATGGAAATGTTTCCCGATTCCATGTCCACCATACTCCTTGACGATTGAGTAGCCAAAATCGGAGATATAGTTTTCAATGGCTTTACCAATATCATATAAATAGTGATCGGGCTTTACGGCATCGATACCGAGATACATAGCCTGTTCCGTGCGATTTACCAAGTTTTTGACGTCCTCACTGACATTTCCGATCACAAATGTTCTGGAGGTATCACCATGATAGCCGTCTAACATTACAGTAACGTCTATATTAACAATATCGCCGTCCTTCAAGATTTCCTTTTCCGACGG
>JAGHBC010000015.1 GCA_021161185.1 Fidelibacterota bacterium | reverse complement strand
CCTCAAACCAATGAATTAATCCATCTTCGAACGAATTTGATAATGCCTCATGTTTCGGTATTATTCGCACAGTATAGCCATTTAAGCCACTATCCCAATTTTCCAGAAAACCTTTATATCGAAACTTATTTGCTCCCATTTCCGTTTCCAGCTCCATAGAAACCAGTTTCCCATCAATAATCACTCCATTACTATCGACTTTTCCATAATATATTTGCAGTTCAATTTCATGGGGACTAATTCCATCCAGATAGATTTCAGCATTAATATCGAGTCTGCTTCTGACGGATAATTCTCTTGTCGAACCGGCGTCAACTCTTAGAAATCTAATCGAATTCCATTTATCACGCATATGTTTTTTCCACTTTGCCATCTCTTTGGGAAGACTGAATGAATTACTGCGCATTTCAAATGCTCTTTCAGACGCCGGATAGTATAGTTGTTCCGTGTAGTCACGCAGCATTCTGTTCGTATTATAAACGGGACAAATATCAACAATAGATTTTTTTACCCGGTGAATCCAATCCCGCGGTAATCCATCGGTATCTCTGTAGTAGAAAGCCGGAATAATTTCTTTTTCGAGAACGTTGTAGAGTTTATTGGCTTCCTGTTGATCCCAATATTCCAAATCATCATAAACTTCACGCTCACCGATCGCCCAACCATTCCCGGGATGATAAATCTCATCCCACCAACCGTCAAGTGTACTAAAATTCAAACCACCATTAACAGCCGCTTTCATTCCACTCGTACCGCAAGCCTCTAATCCTCTTCTTGGATTATTTAGCCATAGATCACACCCCTGAACAAGATAGCGGGCAACATTCATATCATAATTTTCAATAAATATGACTGACTGATAAAATTCTTCTTCGTGTGAAAGTTTTAATATTTTTTGAATTAACTTTTTACCTTCAATATCCTGCGGATGAGCCTTTCCGGCAAAAATAATCTGAACCGGGCATTCCTTATTATTGAGTATCCGTGCCAATCTGCCGGGATCACTAAAAATAAGCGCCGCACGCTTATATGTTGCAAATCTACGGGCAAATCCAATAGTAAGCGCTTCCGTATTCAAAACACTCTTAGCCCGCTCGATTTCATGCGGCGGTTTACCAAGGTCTTTATATTGCTGAACAATACTTCGGCGCACAAAACCAACTAATCGTTCCCTTCTTCTTTCATGAGTCCGCCACAATTCCCCGTCAGGAATTTGGTGAACTTTTTCCCAGGTATCCTTTCCGCCGGGTTTGCTTGACCATTCCGGGCCAAGGTATCTATCATATAGATTTTCCATCTCCCTGGAAATCCATGAAGCGTGGTGAATACCATTTGTCACACTAGTAATTGGAATTTCCTCCGTTAAAATATCCGGCCAGAGCGATTTCCACATTTTCCGGGCAACAACACCATGTAATTCGCTGACCGCATTTGTTTTTAACGACAATTTTATCGCCAATATAGCCATTGAAAAATCTTCTTTAATGTCTTTTGGATCTTTTCGCCCTAATGCCAGCAGATCATTAATTGAAATCCCAACATCCTTGCAATAATCTTTAAAATATTTCTCAATTAGTTCGGGAGTAAACAGGTCTATTCCTGCTTCTACAGGAGTATGAGTCGTAAAAATTGAACTCGATTTTACAACTTCCAATGCTTCATAAAACGATAAATTAGATTCTTTGATAAGACTTCTGATTCTTTCCAAACCGGAAAATGCCGAATGCCCCTCGTTAAGGTGGCAAACATAAGCCGATATTCCAACCGCTTTAAGTGCTCTGACGCCGCCCATTCCTAACAGCAGTTCCTGCTGAATCCGCATCTCCTTATCACCGCCATATAATTCCGATGTTATTTTACTGTCATCTTCAGAATTTTCATCAATATTGGTATCCAGTAAATATAATGGAATGCGCCCGACTTCAGCTTTCCAGATTTGAGCAAAAACTGTTCGTCCCGGAAACGGCAGATCAATTAATAATCTCTTCCCTTCTTCATTCTCAACCAGACTAAGCGGCAAATTATAATAATCATTTACAGCCATCTTCTCTTTTTGCCAATCATCTATATCAATACTCTGCTGAAAATAACCGTTCTGATAGGATAGCCCGACGGCATGAAGTGGAATCCCCATATCCGATGATGATTTTAAGTGATCGCCGGACAATACTCCCAAGCCACCGGAATAGATTGCCAGACTCTCCGTAATTCCATACTCCATGGAAAAATAGGCAACATCCAAAGGTCTGTCATATTTTTTTTCGGTATTAAACCAGGTCTTCTTTTGTAATGAATATCGTAACCGTTCCAAAATACGATCCAATTGGTATAAATAGCTTTCATCTTCCGCCCGGGCTTTCAGAATTTCCTGTTTTATCCGGCTCAGAACCAGTATAGGATTATGATGAACTTCTTCCCACAGATCGGGATCGAGGCGCCTGAACAATTCCCTTGCTTCCGCATCCCAGGTCCACCAAAGATTTTTCGCGATATCTTTTAATCCTTTAATCCGTTCCGGCAGGACTGGTGAAACCGTAAATTTTTTGATTGGCTTCATATTTCGTTCTCCTGATGTTTTCTTCAAAATGCGAACAAACTTAATAATTGATTTCCACTGAAGCAAGCGTAACCCAATATTAAGTTACTACTGTCCTGTCATATTTTTAAAGTCGGATAATATCTCTTAACCCAAGTTGCAAATCATGAGATTGTAATATACTGTAATACATATAGTTATAATTTTGCATTTTTACAATCGGATCACGACTTTTGTGGAGAGTGTCCTCTCATTAATATTAAAGAAAGGAAAATCAGATGAACTTTCCTCATCTATTTGTCGGTGTTGATATAAGTAAACTCAGAACTCCTGACCTGATATTGAAAAAACAGTGATTTACTTCAATGAATTCGTAAAATAAAATGTCATAATCTGTGATAAACCGGGAGTTCTGATTTCAAATTTCAAATATCAAAGTGGATGATGGTTTCGTAAAAAGGGGAAAATATGTCATTCTTGAACGAAGTGAAGAATCTCCATAACATTGTTCGTAAAGGCATTAGAGATTCTTCGTTATCACTCAGAATGACACTCCCCCAGACTTTTTACGAAACCGTCAAAGTGCAAATTGCAAAATAAGGATGTGTGCTGTGAATTCTGAAGGAT